>JALERT010000162.1 GCA_022764445.1 Lachnospiraceae bacterium
TTTCACAAAAATTACCTAAAGAAAGTGTAGATAAATTAATCGATATATTTGAGTCTGTTGCCAATATTAATAAGTAAAATCATTATAGTTAGTTTTATAGTAAAGAGTTCCGGATAAGGGACTCTTTTACTCTATAGGAAAGTTTATCATATAAAGCTAAGACGCTCTGTGAGGATGCGCACGCTTTGGAAAAGGAACATAGTTAATAAATGGAGGTAAATATGAGTATAAAAATTAACAGGAATAAAGTAGCAGATGAACTTGGCAGAAGAATAAGTGCATCAACTTCACCATTTCATACTGTATTGTATGTAGCAAAGGAGTTAAAAGATAATGGTTTTGAGGAACTTATTCTTTCAGAAAAGTGGAAGGTAAAAAAAGGTGGTAAATATTTTGCTAAAATATTTGATTCGACACTTGCTGCATTTACTGTAGGAGAAAAATGGGAGGGCGGCAATTTTAGAATTACAGCAGCACATACTGACTTCCCATGCCTTAAGATTAAGCCGGAGGCAGAGATATATGCACAGGGATGTGTTAAATGCAATGTAGAAGTGTATGGTGGACCTATATTAAATACGTGGCTGGACAGACCACTCTCCGCAGCAGGACGTATAGTTATAAAAAGTGACGATATCATGGAACCCGAGATACGTTATATTGACTTTAAACGACCAATGTTTGTAATTCCCAATCTAGCTATTCACATGAATAGGGAAGTCAATAAGGGTATTGAGCTTAACAGACAGAAAGATATGCTTCCAGTAATGTTCGCAGGAAAAGGGGCAGAAGATATAAGAAAATCAGGAATACTTATAAAAGAACTTGCAGACTGTGCCGGTGTCAGGAAAGATGACATTCTTGACTATGAATTGTATATCTATCCTTTCGAGGGGCAGACACTTCTTGGAACTGATAACAGCCTTTATACAGCAGGAAGACTTGACAATGTGACATCTGTTCAGGCTTGTATAAAAGGAATAATCGCATCAGCGGATTCAGATGCGAGAGATAATGGAATTAGTTTTACGATTATTTATGACAGTGAAGAGATTGGAAGTGGCACAAAGCAGGGGGCTGGTTCTGTAATTACACGATTTGTCTTAGAACGTATATATAAATGTCTTGGCATTGATGATGAGGTTATGAAGTGTGATATTGCATCTGCTATCGGTCTTTCGGTGGATGTTGCTCATGCTGTTCATCCAAATGTTCCTGAGAAGAGTGACCTGACCAATAAATTGTACATGAATCAGGGCTTTGGAATTAAGACATCTGCGGCAGAGCGCTATGCCAGTGACATAAAAGTAATCGGTATAGTTAAGCAGCTTTGTGAAAAATATGATATTCTTAATCAGAGATATGTTAACCGTTCGGACATACAGGGAGGAAGTACACTTGGTACTATAGTAGTATCACAGCTTCCTGTAAGGATGCTTGATATCGGTGTACCGATTCTTGCAATGCATTCTGCGAGAGAAACTATGGGAATAGATGACCAGTATTATCTTGAAAAAATTGTAGAGGCTTTTTATAAAGAAGCTTAGGGCGTAAAAGATAATATTACAAGCAAGCTTGAATTTAATTATTGGCGCATAGCTTGACAGTAAGTGTCAAGCTTGCGTCTGTACAGTAACAATAGTATCTTTTACTGATATACCGTGAACTGTAACATTAAAATACACTTTACAAATTTAGAGTGATATTTTAGAATATATAAGGAATTTATTTATAATTTGTCAGAAGGGGGGACCCGCCATAGCGGGGAGGATTCCTTGTGACCTACGCAATATTATATTAAACATAATGGAGGATATACACGATGAAGGAATTTAAACCTATTAAAGAAGGAAAAGTACGTGAAGTTTATGATAATGGAGACAGCCTTATCATTGTAGCAACAGACAGAATATCAGCATTTGATGTTATACTTAAAAATAAGGTTACAAAAAAAGGTGCTATACTTACACAGATGTCAAAGTTCTGGTTTGAATTTACAAAGGATATTATTCCAAACCATATGATTTCAACAGATGTAAAAGATATGCCCGAATTTTTCCAGAATGAAAAATATGATGGAAACAGTATGATGTGTAAAAAATTAAATATGCTTCCTATTGAGTGTATAGTCCGTGGATATATAACAGGAAGTGGCTGGGAAAGTTACAAAGAGAATGGAACAGTTTGTGGTATTAAGCTTCCTGAAGGATTACAGGAGTCAGAAAAATTACCTGAGCCAATTTATACACCAACTACAAAGGCTGAAATTGGTGATCATGATGAGCATATTACATTTGAAGAAAGTATCGACATTCTTGAAAAGAAATTCCCTGGTAAGGGTGAAGAATATGCAACAAAGATTAAAGATGCTACTATAGCTCTTTATAAAAAGTGTGCAGAGTATGCAGCAAGTAAGGGAATAATTATTGCTGATACAAAGTTTGAGTTTGGTCTTGATGAGAATGGTAATGTGGTACTTGGTGATGAGATGCTTACACCTGACAGCTCAAGATTCTGGCCTGTAGAAGGTTATAAGCCTGGTCAGGGACAGCCTTCATTTGACAAGCAGTATGTAAGAGACTGGCTTAAGCAGAATCCTGACAGTGACTACAATCTTCCTGAAGATGTTGTTGCTAAGAGCGTTGATAAGTATAAAGAAGCATTCCTTATGCTTACAGGTAAAGAATTTAAATAATTTATCAGGATTAATGTCATTTTGAAATTCATGAATAGAATGTCAAAATGAAGTGAGAGATCCTTTATTAATTTATTTTGTAATTGATAAGTGAGCCAACCATAGAAAATTATGGTTGGCTCATATTTGAATAATGTAGAAGGATAACATTCTAAGAAATCTCCCCATCTACGGTGGGCTAACGTCACAAGGAATCTTCCCAGCTTCGCTGGGTCCCTCCTTCTGACAAATCCCCTATTAGGATAACAATTGAAAGGAAAATAAAATGAAAAAGATTCGTGTAATCGTCATGGATATGGATGGGACACTTCTTACATCGGAAAAGATTGTTACAGAACACACAAAAGAAGTGCTTAAGAAAGCAAAAGCAAAAGGTTACAGGATAGGAATTGCATCAGGCAGACCGCTTATTGGAATTCAAAGAAGTATTGAATCACTTGGGATAGATGACATTATTCAATTTATGGTGGCATCTAATGGGGCTCAGATGTATGACATAGAAAAGGAAAAAGAATACGGTTTTTATCAGCTCGAACCTGATGTTATCAGTGAAATAATTGATTTATACAGCCCATTTGATCTTAACGCTTATGTATATCAGGGAGCAACTTGTTATGCGTACAGAAATGACAGTATTATCCAGAGGGCTGCAAAGAACAATCATCTTGATATACACCTTTGTGACCTGAAAAAAGAAATCACCAAACCACAGAGTAAACTTGTTCTTAGTACACCTCCAGAGAAAATGGAAGAAGTCGAGAAATTTTATGAGTCCCATAAATCGGACAGGTATAGGGCATTTAAATCACAGGCAGATATGTTTGAGTTTGTGCATCCAAAGCTTTCAAAAGTTTATGGAATTGAAGAATACTGCCAGGTGTACGGTTACACACTTGATGAAGTTATTGCATTTGGTGACACGACAAATGATCTGGAGATGATAAGAGAATGTGGAGTCGGTGTATGTATGTGTAATGGTACGGATGATGTAAAAGCGGTAGCAGATATTATTACAAAAAATAGTAATGACGAGGATGGTGTTGCACATGTACTTGAAACGGAATTATTATAGTATATCTATTAGATTTATTTAGTGTTATTGATATCATTTTATGATGTGTTACCGGGTTATTAGGTTAGAGGAGGTATTTGGTATGGTTATATTAAAAGCTGATCCGTCACTTGATAAAGTGTACAGAAAAATGATAGAAACAGCAAAAGAGGGCGTAGACTGGACAGGCTTTTTTGCTGTAAATAATAATATGGTAATCCTTTTAGGTAAGACAAGTTCTTTTATCATGGATATTGACAAAAAGAGAGTATTTTCAAAGACAGGAAGCATCAATTTTGATAGCAGCGCTGCAATTGAGACAGCAGATAACAAAGTGCTTATCAATATTATTAATATGCTTTTATATGTTTTTGGAAAATGGGGTGTTGTTAATGGTCTCAGGGTTAAACAGGATTATGAGGGATTATCAGTTTTATTCAGCAATATTTTAAAAGAAATAATGATACAGCCATACTTTAATATGTCGGGGTTAAAGTTTTTAAAAAAAGGTATACAGATTACTTTTGAAGAAGTTGTCATTGCAGCGGTAGAGAGTGTCAGTGAGAGCGAAGAAGACGATACCATAGGATTGTGGCACGACCTTAAGTGGAAGGTTATAAGGAAAGATTTTGATAAAAGTGAATTGAAAGCCGGTGATTCGGAGTCGGAAAGAATAGGAGATAATTTCTATATGGTTCCATACACGTGTCCGGAATGTCAGAATCACCTTCATATGCTGGTTTTTCCTGAGAGAAAAGAGTATCGCATCGATACGGATGACGGGAAGATTTATCTTGCAAGGGTATATGCCTGTCCGTCATGTAACTGTTTCTATACGCCGAGACCAGACAGACTCCTAAAAGAAGGAGATGTCTATTATCTTGAATTTGAGGATGATGAAAAAGCTGCAAAGGATTACAGAAGCCTTCTTGGAGAGAGGGGAGCAAAGACATCTAACTGTAATTTTAACATGTATGAATCTGATTATGCAGTAAGAATGCAGAAGCGACCTAAACATCTTGCAGAGATATGCAGACATCTTGAACTTCTTTCCGAAGAAGAAATGCAGGAAATACTTTCAAAGATAGACGATGGATTTTTCAGTGATAAAGAGAAGGAAAGATTTCTCGCTGTCATAGAGCAGGAGCTTTTATACCGTCAGAAGATGATGGAAAAGAAAGGTGTATTTGGCGAAACAAGAGATGAAAATTTAGAAAATGTACTCACATATGACTTGGTAAATGATGGTAAAGATACGTTTAATCTGGGTGGTATTGAGGAAGAAAAGGATGGAGTTGTAAGCACTCTTAAAGGAATAAAAGAAGGACAAAAGTTAAACGGTGGTATAGAAGAGGATAATAGCGTTATAGAAGATGAAAAGAAAAAAATAGAAAATCATAATGTAAAGTCAGATAAAAAAATAAAAGGTATAAATATTTTTGGTAGCATTTCAAAGAAGAAAGATAAGGATAACAGCACCCTTAATGAAAAATCAAAAGAAAAAACAGAATATTATGAGGAAGAGAAAAGGGAGCATGAAGGGGAAGAAAATATTGGTGAAGAAAATAATGAGCAAAACCAGGAGAAAATAACCGGTAAAAGAAAATTTGATTTAAAGAAGAATTTTAATAAAAATGATTCTGGTAAGAAAGTTGACGATTCGGGCAGTAACATTCCTTATAAAAATGAAAGAATTAGTTTATATGAGGTGGAATTAGAGTCTGAAAATGATATAAAAGAAAAAGAAATAGACTCGGAGAAAGTTAAAAAGGAGATTGAAAATAATAAAATAAAGACAGAAAATAATAAAACAAAGACAGAAAATAATAAAATAGATTCTGGAAAAAATAAAAGAGCTTTTAATTTTAATAAGACGGAAAAAGATAATATTAAAAAAAGTGAAGAACAGATACGCAGGGAGCTTGAAAACCTTGTAAAAAATACTCCTGATAATATCAGTCAGGAAAGATATCATTTCATAAAGGAAAAGCTGCATCAATATAAGGATATAGATATCAAACCTTATGAAGAATACATAGACAGTAAACGTGATAAAGTCGAGAAAAATATGATTGATAATATTATGACTGGACTTAATGGTTTAGATAAAAAGGCACTTAAGAGTACGTTGGATAAACTTAAGGAGATGGAACTTGAAAAGCGTAATTTAGATCCTGTTACAGATGACATAATGAAACGAATAAGGCGTCTTGATGAGGAGGCTGTACTCGATATATGTCCTAATGTTACATCTGTAAGCTTTGATGAAGGTATAGAAGCACTTGAAAGAATTAGGGAGGGGGATTTCTTACCTGATATTAAATCTGATATGATTGAACGTATAGAGAAGAGACTTAAAAAGATTAAATCGGATGAGTGCGAGCAGCTTGTACATAAGTTTAAAAGAAAGTGCGATGAAAAGCTTCTTGATCTAAGCAGAGTACATTTTTATGACATAAGAAAGATGGAGAGTGGCGATAATAAAGATAAAGAATCATCGCTTATCCGCCTGGCTATAAGCACATATGCAGTCCTTTTAGAGAAATATGAATATCCCATAGTAATATGTGATTCATCTATGTTTGAAAGTGGAAAAGAAGGTTTTATAATTACGCCTGATCATATTTTTTATAAAGGATTTTTGAAGTCAGGAGTTATTGATGTAAATAATATTGAAAGCGTTGAATTTGGAGCTAAGAAGGGAAAAGGTCTTTACGTAAAGCATAATAAATCAGGACTTGTGAAATTACCTTCTTCTTTAAATGATACAGAAGAGAAAAACATGGCTGAAGTTCTGGATTCGTTTATCGGATACCTGAAAGAAAAGCCACAGTCAAGAAGTGTAGAGTATCTGTCACAGGGCAGCCATGCGGTAAAGTGCTGCTATAGATGTGGTCACATATTCTCACAGGGTGATATATGTCCTAAATGCGGCAGCCGTAATAACTAAATAGCAGTAATATGAAGTTGACAATCGTTTGGAATATGTTACAATGTAGTAACGAAAACTACATATGGTAGATTTGTGAAATTATAAATTGTTTGTATCATTTGGAGGAAATTATGGATTTTCAGATTATAAGTGACAGCTCATGTGATTTAGATATGGAGCTAAGAGAAAAATATAATATTCAGGTTGTTCCTTTCTATATCTCTTTTGATGGAGAGAAGTACTATAAGGAAAGAGAAGAGATAGATATAAGGGAAGTTTATCAGAGAATGGTTGATGAACCTAAAAATTACCCCATGACTTCACTGCCATCTGTGCAGAATTATATAGATGCTTTTACACCTCATGTAGAGGCGGGAAGAGCCATAATATGCATGTGTCTGACCACTTCGCTTAGTGGTTCTTATAACTCAGCATGTAATGCGATGGAGATTATATGCGAGGAACATCCTGATGCAAAGATTACGGTAATTAATTCTCTTAGCGCGACAGTTTCCCAGGGAGTTGCCATAATTGAGGCAGCACGTATGCAGCAGGAAGGAAAAACATATGAGGAAGTTGTAGCATATCTTGATGGAGAAAGTAAAAGTACAAGCCGTATATTCTTTACGGTAGGCAATACCGATTATCTTAAGCATGGCGGAAGGATTGGCAAGGTGGCAGCAGTTGCAAGCAGTGTTCTCAGCCTTAAGCCTCTTATTACACTTAAAGATGGTGAGATAAGTGCTTCAAGTGTTGCAAGAAGCAGGAAGAAATCACTTGTCATGACTCTTGATCTTGTAAGAAACTACTTTAAGGAAACAGGAGATAATCCAAAAGATTATCTTTATGCTGTTGGTTTCGGATATGATAAGGATGAGGCAGTTGAGTTTAAGAAGCAGTTTGAAGATATGATGAATACAGAGTTTGGAGGAGCAGGGGAAACTCTTCTTTTCCAGATAGGAGCTACAATATGTGTTCATACAGGACCTTATGCTATCGGTCTGGGGCTTATTAAAAAGCATGACTGCATATAAGGGATTGACAGAGATAATTCTCTATTATATAATCGAGAAGATGGCAATGACGGAGAGAAGTAATATGATTTATCGTTCAAAGTGAGTGAAGGATAGTGGGAACTTCATAAAGTGAATTCATATGAATAACACTCTAACAGCTGCGAGCTGAAAAATACGATTTTTACAGGCTAAGCTCTTTCCTGTGAAAATAATTTAGTAGGTGAGCCGTAAACTGCACGACAGACAGTATATTGAGTGACTTATTAAAGTAATTCGGGTGGCACCGCGGACATATATGTTCGTCCTGAACAAGTGATTGTTTAGGACGGACTTTTTTACTTTATAAGAAAATTCGTCCTATAGAGTAAAAATGCTCCGCTAGGATGCAAACTTTTTAAAAGATTCATTTAATTTAGGAGGTAGAGATGAATATAGAAAATATTTATCGTGACAAGACATTAAAAGATGTCAGTGAAAGCGACGTTGGAAAAAACTTAAGAGTTGCAGGCTGGGTTGAGAATATTCGTGACCACGGCGGAGTTTCTTTCGTTGATCTTAGAGATATGTATGGTGTGCTTCAGGTAGTAATGCGTGATACATCATTAC
>JALERT010000172.1 GCA_022764445.1 Lachnospiraceae bacterium
GGCAATGTGTTAAAGAGTGATGTTGTTGGAAAAGCATGGCTTAAAGCGGGTACATGGTCTTTTATCAAAAGTATTAATAATTTTGACAATAAGGGGAAATGATATGTCATTACACAAAATTCTAATTGTCGAGGATGATGAAATCATCGCACAAACAGAAAAAAGTGCGTTAGAACAGTGGAATTATCAGGTTGAGTGTGTTGAAGATTTTAAAAATATTCTTGATAAAGTCAAAGAGTATAAGCCTGATCTCATACTTCTTGATATAGGACTGCCATTTTATAACGGTTTTTACTGGTGCCGTCAGATAAGGACATTTACAAAAAATCCAATTGTATTTGTTTCATCGGCAGATGACAATATGAATATTGTTATGGCTATGGAAATGGGTGGAGATGATTTTATATCAAAACCTTTTGATCTTGATGTTCTCACTGCAAAAATAAATGCAATTATAAGAAGAAATTTTTCGTATAAAGAGGAAAAATCAGATACAATTATTGTAAAAGATGTTGTGCTTAATAAGTCTGATGGTACAATTCAGACAGCTGATGATAAGTGTGAACTTACAAAAAATGAATTTAAGATAATGCAGCTTCTTATGGAAAATGCAGGTTCTATAGTAAGCAGGGATGACATTATGATGAAACTGTGGGAGGGTGACGACTTTATAGATGATAACACTCTTACGGTTAATATAACAAGAATTAGAAAAAAACTAAAAACGATGGGTATAGATGATTATATTATAACTAAAAAAGGGATAGGATATATTATTGAAAAATGACAGAGATAATTAAATGTTTTATAAAGGACAGGTTAAAGCTTATTGTGATGTGGAGTGTATATGTGGCTTTAACCTGCCTTATTCTTATTTTATATAGAATGGATAAAGGAGCTTTATCTTATTCAGTTCTTCTTTGTGCAGTCATATTTGTTATCTATCTTTTGGCAGACTTTTATAGTTATGTCAGAAAGTATAACATGCGTATGAAATTGAAAAATGAGGTGTTATACAATTTAGATGAATGTATGGAAAGAGCTGATACTGAGGTGGAAAAACAGTATCTTGAAATCATTCGTGATATACTTGATAAAGATAAGAAAAAAGAGAGTTTATATGAAAATAAAATGCATGAGCATGAAGAATATATCATGATGTGGGCACATCAGATAAAGACACCGATTACAGCCATGAATCTTATTCTTCAGACTGATATGGAAGATGTAAAGGAAAGTCTTAATAAGAAATTATTTGAGGTAGAAGAGTATGTTGAAATGATGCTTCAGTATACAAGAATCGACAGTATAAATGCTGATATGGAGCTTTCTGAAAATAATCTCTTAAAGATTGTTAAAGATGTGGTCAGATATTTTTCAAAGATTTTTATAAGCAAAAAGCTTTCGGTAAAGATAGATGTTAAAGATGACATTTTGGTGAGGACAGATGAGAAGTGGATAGTTTTTGTTCTTAAGCAGATATTATCCAATGCATTAAAATATACAAAAGAGGGATGTATAAGCATTTATGTAGAAGAGGATAATAGTGAAGGAGTTACTCTTGTAGTGGAAGATACAGGCTGTGGTATATCTGAGGATAATTTGCCAAGAATATTTGAGAAAGCTTTTACAGGATATAATGGTCATATCGACAGAAAGGCAACTGGCATAGGGCTTTATATGACAAAACAGATTCTCGATAAGCTTGGACACAGGATATGGGTTGAATCGGTGGTTGATAAAGGAACTAAGGTACATATAAGATTTCAGAATTGGGATGATTCCGTAATGGCGGATTAGTCCGATAAAATATAACCTTACAAAAATGTAAGTTTATTGAAAGGCAGAGTTATGGTTCTGCCTTTTTTTATGTGTTAATCTATGATTGTTCAAAGGAAAGTGAAAACCTTACTAAAATGGTCACAAGGAATCCTCCCATCTTCGATGGGACCCTCCTTCTGACAAATAATCAGCTGCAAAAGCAAGTGCAGGAGAGACTTCGAGAGAACATAAATAATGAAAAGAAAGGAAATAACAATTATGGCTATATTAGATGTGAAACATGTTAAAAAAGTTTATACTACAAGATTTGGAGGCAACAGAGTTGAGGCACTTCATGATGTTAATTTCTCGGTTGAAGAAGGAGAATATGTAGCAATCATGGGAGAATCAGGAAGTGGAAAAACAACTCTTCTTAATATACTTGCTTCCATAGATAAGGCATCATCTGGAGAGGTAATATTATCAGGTAAAAGTACAGAGAGCATAAAGGAAAAAGATATGGCAAAGTTCAGACGTGAGCATCTGGGATTCGTTTTTCAGGATTTCAATCTTTTAGACAGTTTTTCACTTGGAGACAATATTTGTCTTCCTCTTGTGCTTGCAGGCGAGAAGTACGAAACGATTAAACCAAAGCTTGACAGCGTTGCATCAAAAATAGGAATAACAAATCTTCTTGATAAATATCCTTATGAAGTATCAGGAGGTCAGAAGCAGAGAGCCGCCGTTGCAAGAGCGATAATAACAAAACCTGAACTTTTACTCGCAGATGAGCCGACAGGGGCACTTGATTCAAAATCAACTAATGATCTCTTAAAAACATTTAATGATATACATGAATCAGGTCAGACGATAGTTATGGTAACACATTCTACAAAGGCTGCTTCAAATGCCGGAAGAGTTCTTTTTATAAAGGATGGTGAGATATATCACCAGATATACCGCGGAGACATGACTAACGATATGATGTACAAGAAAATATCTGATACACTTACAGTTCTTCTGGCAGGCGAAAAGTCGGTAAAATAGGGGAGGGATTATCGTGAATAAGAGATTATATTGTAAATTGGCATTAAATAATATAAAAAAGGATAAAAATACATTTTTCCCTTTTCTTATATCAGTAATAACAATGGTAGCACTTTTTTATATGCTTTTGGCAGTACAGATTGGAAGTAAAAATAGTGATTTTTATGGAGCATCTGATGTCGCCATGATTCTTGAAACGGGTGTTGTAATAGTTGCAATACTGTCTGTAGGTATTATATTTTATACCAACAGCTTTTTGACTAAGAGAAGATCAAAAGAACTTGGTCTTTATAATATACTTGGTATGGAAAAAAAGCATATCGCTAAAGTTGTATTCTGGGAAATTGCTTTTATTGCAGCAGCAGGTATAATAAGCGGTATAATCATTGGAATTGTTTTTTCAAAACTGATGTTCCTTATAATGCTTAATATGATAAATGTAAAAATAGTTTCATTTGGAATATCAGCTGAAGCAGTTAAAAAGACGGTTATATTATTCGTTGCCGTATTTGTGGCAGATATTATATACAATCGTATAAGAGTAGCGGTATTAAAGCCTGTAGATATGCTTGGAAGTGACAAAAAAGGTGAAAAAGAGCCAAAAGCAAAGTGGTTTATGGCAATACTTGGAGTAATTTGTATAGGTATAGGTTATTATCTTGCCAATACTATTAATAATCCTATCGAGGCATTATCCGTTTTCTTTGTTGCAGTGTTATTTGTAATAGCAGGAACATACTTTGCATTTACGGGGCTTAGCATTGTCCTTTTAAAGATGCTTAAAAATAATAAAAGATATTATTATCATAAAACACACTTTATAACAGTATCAGATATGATGTACAGAATGAAGAAAAATGCAGCCGGTCTGACCAATATATGTATTTTTTCCACAGCGGTTCTTGTAGTTCTATCAACTACGGTATCATTATATATTGGTATTGATGATGAAGTTAAAGCAAGATATCCATATGATGTAGAATGTACATTTGATTTAAATAAAGATGACTGCAAAAATATCTCAGATGTAGAAAGAAATATAGATGAGTATATAGAAAAAGTCATGTCAAAGTATGATGGGATAAAAATAAAAGAAGCAGATAAAAAATATGCATCAGATATTTTTGGCTCATGTAAAAAT
>JALERT010000147.1 GCA_022764445.1 Lachnospiraceae bacterium
GATATATTCAGCAGTTTTGATACGGGAACACGACCATCTAGAAAACAGCCTGAGCGTTTTTATCATGGTTTTGTATTAGGTCTTATAGTAGATCTTAAAGACAGATATGATATTACATCAAACAGGGAAAGCGGTTTTGGCAGGTATGATGTAATGTTAGAACCAAAGAACAGAGAAGATGATGCGATAATTATAGAGTTTAAGGTCTTTAATTCCAAAAAAGAAAAATCTCTTGAAGATACGGTAAAGTCAGCCCTTGACCAGATAGAAGATAAGGACTATGCGGCAGGTCTTATCGCAAAGGGATTCAAGGCGGAGAAAATACGAAAGTATGGTTTTGCATTTAAGGGCAAGGAAGTACTTATCGGCTGAATAGAGGATATTAATAAAAGATACAGAAAGTTATCTCATAGAGATATTCATTTGTTTGAATGGGTATCATTACGGATTATCATTTCTGTATCTTTTTTGTGTAACTGAACTGTTACTTTTTTGTATCTTTTTTAATAAAAAAGCTTGACAAAACCATAATATGGTATTATTGTATTAATCAAGTAATACAACAGTACAATAGTACAGTGATACAGATGGAGGTGAGATGATTGGAATGGAGATTCAGCGACGATCTTCCTATATACCAGCAGATAATGTCACAGATTAAGACTTGTATTGCGACAGGTACATGGAAGCCGGGTGATAAGCTTCCGTCCGTAAGGGAATTAGCATTAGAAGCAGAAGTTAATCCCAATACTATGCAGAAAGCCTTATCGGAGCTTGAAAGAGAAGGTCTTCTTTATTCTCAGAGGACAGCCGGCAGATTTGTATCAGATAATGCTTCTAAAGCAAAGGTTTTACAGGAGGAAATGATGGAAGAGTATATAAAGAAATTTTTAGAGCAGATGAAAAAGCTTGGTTATACGCCGGAGGAAACATTGAAACTTCTTCAGAAGTTTATAGACTGATAACCAGACATAAAAGATAAAGTTAAAAGATGGAAAATGAAAATGGAAATTAAAGAGATAATTAATACGGTAATTAAAGATAGTAATTAATGAGGGAGCATTATTTAATGCGGGAAAGGAGTAAATGATGAGCGATATAGCAGTATGTAAAGATCTTAAAAAATCATACGGTAGAAAATCAGTACTTAAAGGACTAAATCTGAGTATAGAAAGTGGAAAGATAATTGGTCTTTTAGGACCTAATGGAAGTGGTAAGACGACACTTATTAAACTTATGAGTGGTATTTTGAGAGCCAATGACGGGGAGATACTTATAGGTGGCAATCCCGTCGGTATAGAGACGAAGAAGATTGTATCATATCTTCCTGAAAGACCATACTTTTCAGCTTCGATGAAGATAGATGAAGTGATAAACTTCTTTGATGATTTTTATGAGGACTTCGAGAAAGAGACGGCGTATGGTATGCTTGAAAAGTTAAACATATCACCTGCTGCAAGGATAAGGACACTTTCAAAAGGTAATAGGGAAAAGGTACAGCTTATACTCGTTATGAGCAGAAAAGCAAAGCTTTATCTTTTAGACGAACCGATGGGAGGGATAGATCCTGCGGCAAGAGATTATATTTTGAAGACAATATTAACTAATTACAGTGAAGATTCAAGTGTAATCATATCTACACATCTTATAAGTGATGTTGAGAATGTACTTGACGATGTAATATTTATAAAGGATGGCGAGATGGTTCTTCACAAGTCAGTAGATGATATAAGAATGGAAGAAAAGAAATCTGTTGATGCGTTATTCAGGGAGGTGTTCGCATGTTAGCTAAATTAATAAAGTATGATATGAAATCACAGTCAAAGATTTTTGTGCCTATGTATATATTTGATCTGATACTTGCTGTATTCGGTTTGATTTTATCAAAGATAAGTCATTTTTATCCAAAGAGCTACATCTTTAGTGGAATTAATCAATTATTCTTTGCAGTACTTATTCTCGGTCTTGTAATTACGGCTGTTGTTACACTGATACTTACCGTTATGCGTTACAGAACCAATCTTTTAAGGGATGAGGGATATCTTATGCATACTCTTCCCGTAAAAGTGTCACAGCTTTATTTTTCTAAGCTGATATCGTCAGTATTGTGGTTTATTATTGATGCAGCAGTTGTTTATATCGTTGTTGCGATTAGACTTTTGGATTTCACATGGATTGCTAAATTTATAAGCGAATTGTTGAAGGAATCAGGCAATCAGGGAATAGATGTTACTGTTATACTTGTAAGTATGATTTTTTATATGATGGTTGCACTTGTTGTATCGCTTACACAGTTCTTTGCGGCACTAAGTACAGGCTATAGTCTTAATATACGTAGAGAGGGAAGTGTCAATAAAGATCTGCTGTCAATAATTGTATATATCTTAAGTTATATATTGATTCAGATAATGTCTATGGCAGGTATAGCAGTAGACGTATTCATTAAGGGAATAAATGTTAATAAAGCAGCATCTGCCATGTCTAATACTGAAGTTGTGAGTACGGTGACAGGGATAATAAGTACACAGACGGTTATATTGATTTTATTGGGTATCTTTTTTGCTGCTGTTTCGATTATGAGAATGAAAAAGCATCTCAATCTTGAATAAGGAAAATGGAGATAAAAAATGACTGATAAATTCTTTGATAATGTATTAGATGCTGTAAGCTGCCTTGCTGATAAAAAGTGCGAGGCAGTTATATTTGATATGGATGGTCTGATATTTGATACGGAGCATACATTTATGGAGCAGCTTGCCGTCACCATGAAGGAGCATGGGTATGATCTTAGCAGAGAGCTTTATGTGGAGTCACTGGGGCTTGGTGGTGATAAACTAAGAAAGCTTATGATGGATGAATACGGAGAGGATTATCCCTTTGATATATGCAGCAGGGAAGCGCGTAATCGTCTTACGGTGATTGCCAAGACAGTAGGTCTTACTGTTAAGGCTTATATACCACAGGTGCTTGAACTGTTAAAAGAGCGTGGCATAACATGTGCTGTTGCATCATCCACTAAGAGCAGCTACGTAAAGAAGTATCTTGATGATGCGGATCTTTCTAAGTATTTCAGATGTATAATTGGCGGAGAGAGTGTAAAACGTTCAAAGCCTGATCCTGATATATTCCTGCTGGCATGTAAAAATTTAGGTGTAGAGCCTAATAAAGCACTTGTCCTTGAAGACTCAGAAAATGGAGTCAGAGCAGCATATGCGGCTGGCATCCCGGTGATATGCGTACCTGACCTTAAGTATCCCTGTCAGGAAGTTATTGATATGTCCGCAGCTATTGTGTCTTTAAGGCATTAATAATGCGTTTGACTTATTTTGTTTATTGCGTCTTTAAGGCATTAATTACACGTTTGCATGATATGACAGCCGTAAATAGAAGAATAGATATAATCACAACTGCGATGAAGAAGAGAGCTAGCTTAGCATCTAAATGTATCAGCAGCTGCTTAAGACATATTATATCAAGGATTACTGCTATAAATAACCCTATATAACAGTAGGTGCTGTCACTTTTAAGCTGTCTTATAAGCCTGTCATGAGGTGTATCATTTCTTTTTATATATTCTGTGACTGCATCATCGATATTCGAAGCCGGTTTTCTTATAAGTGCCATAACTCCTATAGTTAAGAATGAGATAAAAAGGCTGCTGTATATAACATTGTGGATACCTGATAAGAAAAGAAGTCCTGCTGTTATAAGAAAAGCATTAAGAAGAGATATTTTAAATATTCCCCTAAAGGCTGATAAAAAGTAAATAACAGCGCATCCGCCTGCTATAAGTAAGAGTTCGATTATCCTTAGCAAAGATAGATGAAGGGAGCTTTTATTATTGATGGCGGATTTTTTTTGTATATAATTAATCAGGTCATTAAAAAGATAATATACAGATACAATGTATAAAGAGTAAGAAAGTGGTATACAAGACCGGAAGATGTCAGCATGTCCCATAAGATACATGACGATACATTTTAATATGATCCAGAAAAGAATACAGTATGATATGCCGGTCAATAAGCCAAGTATATAGTATATGAAATAAAGAGGCTGGTCTTTTCTTACCATATCTTTACAGTATTTTGCCGTATTGCCACGTGTGATGATATCAGGTGACAATCCGGCATTACGTATATATTCGATATATTTTTTTTCGCGCTCGAGAGCAGCGTCTATCTTTTTCTCTGAAAGAAGCGGTTTTGCTTCTTCTGTATATAACTTAGTTATTTCATCAAAAACTTCATCGTATTTATCTTTCATTTCCCCATGTCCTTTTTTATTATTTATGACTGTTATGTAATAAGGGCTTAAGCATTTCAAACTGTCTTCTCTGTGCGGGAGAAAGTTCGCTTATAAAGATATCCATAAGTATATCATTTTCTTCTTTTGTGAAAGTTATTCCCTCATCTTTTAGTTTTGCTTTCCAGTTTACAAGGATTGGAAGTGCATCCTTTAATTCCTTGCCGTTGATGGAGTTAAAGAGAATTTCAATCATTTTCTGCTTACGGATATCCATTTTGTTGAATGCTTCATTTCGTCTCCAGTTATTCATATAGCCTCCTTAATTATACATTATATTCTGCAGCTGTTCAAATGCTGTCTTTTGCTCAGGGTTTAGCTGCGACATAAGAAATTCCATCATGACATTTGATGATGTGTTAGGTGATGATGAATTTGATGATGAACCGGATGGAACCTCAGCTGCCTTTACCATATCGGGATGGGCGTTTGCAAAATCTTTGTAATTTTTAAAAAGACGATCCGCATGTATGAAGTTCAGTATAACCTGAATTGTTTCTGATTCCTTCGGTGTACAGAATTCCCTTATATGCATAAGAAGTGCTTCGGCATTGGACAGTGGATCTGCAATGGCGTTATTAGTTTCTGCAGCTTCAAGACCACATGAGCTAAGTTCGGGTTCCGGTCTGCTTGTAGCAAGGTTTATTAATGTGTCTGCCTGAAGTATTATCTCCATTGCACGACGACTCTGGGGTGAAGCATACGGGATTGCGGCACGGAGCATAGACAGGTGGCGCTCACGTTCATTTAATGAAGACATTGTTATCCTCCTTAGGGTTATTGATATTTATTTGATTTAGGTAATAATTCAGTCCTTGATTGCCTGATTCATAGGATCTGACAACATTTGCAATGATGTCAGATGTTGTCTTGCATCCTGTGTTTTATTCATTAAGGCAATAAAAGGAGGTGGAAGAACTATTACAGTTAAATATATGCGTTATCTCTTGACATATACCACTGATTTTGTATACCATCATTAATGACTTAAGAAGAAAAAGGTTACTGTACCATCGTGTGTGCATCTGGCGTAAAATCAGCCGCCAAAGCAGGAGAAGTTGAGATTACGATGGGAGAGAACATGTAACAGAAAAGGAGGCATCAATGGCTAAAAAATTAATTGATCTTGTGGGTATAACGAAATCATATGGTGATAAAGTTATACTTGATGATATGAATTTATTTATGAATGAGAATAAATTTCTTACCCTTCTTGGACCGAGTGGATGCGGGAAGACTACGACACTTAGGATAATAGGGGGATTTGAGACTCCCGATAAGGGGAAAGTTATATTTGACGGAAAAGACATAACCAATATGCCGCCAAATAAAAGACCACTTAATACTGTTTTTCAGAAGTATGCACTTTTTACTCATATGAATATAGCTGAAAATATCGCCTTTGGTCTTAAGATTAAGAACAAATCAAAAGCTTACATCGATGATAAGATAAAGTATGCACTTAAACTTGTTAATCTTGATGGATATGAGAAACGTATGCCCGACTCTCTAAGCGGAGGACAGCAGCAACGTATCGCAATAGCAAGAGCGATAGTCAATGAACCGCAGGTCCTTTTGCTTGATGAGCCTCTTGGGGCACTTGATTTAAAGATGCGTCAGGATATGCAGTATGAGCTTATAAGACTTAAGAATGAGCTTGGCATAACATTTATATATGTAACACATGATCAGGAAGAAGCTCTTACCATGTCTGACACCATAGTAGTAATGAACCAGGGATATATCCAGCAGATTGGAACGCCGGAGGATATTTATAATGAGCCGCAGAATGCATTCGTAGCTGACTTTATCGGTGAAAGCAATATTATTTCGGGTACAATGATTCAGGATAAAGTTGTTGATATACTTGGCACAAGATTTGAATGTGTCGATGTCGGTTTTGGCTGTAACAAACCTGTGGATGTAGTTATAAGACCTGAGGATATTGTTTTAACTGAGCCTGAAAAGGGCATTATAAAGGGAAGAGTTACATCTGCTATATTTAAAGGTGTTCATTATGAGATGGAGGTTGAAGCATGTGGATTTGAATGGCTTATTCACAGCACCATCATGAAAGAACCGGGCAAAGAGGTAGGTCTTTATGTGGATCCGTTCAATATCCAGATAATGAATAAACCTGAATCAGAGGATGAAAAGGCTATGGTTGAGGAGTGAAAGGAGATGTAAAATGAGAAAGCTTACTTCAAGGATTATGTCAGGTCCTTACATCATTTGGATGATTATTTTTACGGTCATTCCACTTGGCCTGATAGTATACAACGGCTTTACTAATTCAGCGGGTAATTTTACTCTTGACAATGTAGCTGCTATCGCAGATCCTGTCAACGCAAAGCCTCTTTTATTAAGTTTTGAGATGTCTCTTATAGTTACAGGTGTATGCCTTATTCTGGCATTCCCCCTTGCTCTCATACTTAGTAAGTACTCAAAGAATAAGAATAGTTTTATAGTTATGATATTCATACTGCCTATGTGGATGAACTTCATGCTTCGTACTCTTGCATGGCGTCTTATCCTTCTTAATAACGGATTTTTAAACCAGTGGCTTACTACGATTGGTCTTGATCCCATTTACCTCATGAATACAAAGACGGCAATCGTTCTCGGTACCGCATACGATTATTTCCCTTTTATGGTACTTCCGATTTACAATGCCATTTCAAAGATAGACAAGGATGTAATATGTGCCGCACAGGATCTTGGAGCTACAGGAATGAGGATAATCACAAAGATTATAATGCCTCTTAGCCTTCCGGGAGTTATAAGCGGAATAACCATGGTACTCGTACCTTCAATGAGTGAATTTGTAATAGCAGATATGCTTGGCGGCGGCAAGGTTTATCTTATAGGAAATGTTATCGAGCAGTCCTTTAATTCCGGATATGCCGATGTCCATATGGGTTCGGGACTGTCACTTTCACTTATGGTATTTATCATTATAAGCATGATAATTTACAGAATCTTTGACAAAGGAGAGGAGGCTGATGGAGTATGGTAAATAAAGTTAAGCATTTTTTTGAAAAGTTTTATCTTGTCCTTATAATTATAATTCTTTATATGCCTATCGCTGTACTTATCGTGTCCTCTTTCAATGCATCTGAAAAAAATAAAGCTAAGTGGGGCGGATTTTCTATAGCTGCTTATGGAAAGCTCTTTAAAGATGAACTTATCATGGATGCACTTTATACGACACTTCTTCTTGCAGGTGGAGCAGCAATTATAGCTACTGTACTGGGAACACTTGTCTGTATAGGTATGATTGGCATGAAAAAGAAGATGCGTTCAGTGATAATGGGTGTAACGAATGTTCCTCTTCTTAACGCTGATATAGTGACTGGTATTGCGCTTATGCTTCTTTTTACAAGATTTACGGAGCTTAGTTTTACAACTATGCTTATCTCACATATTACACTTATAATTCCGTATGTGGTATTAAGTGTGCAGCCGAAGGTTCTTCAGATGAATATGAGTACCTATGAGGCAGCACTTGATCTCGGTGCATCACCGGCATATGCAGTCTGTAAAGTCATCATACCTGAGATAATGCCTGGTATCTTATCAGGATTTTTACTGGCATTTACCATGTCGCTTGATGACTTTTCAGTAACATATTTTACAAAGGCACCCGGCATCCACACCATGTCAACTATGATAAATGCTGAGTACCGTAAGGGTATACAGACAGAAATATACGCACTGTCTACGATTGTTTTCCTTATAGTATTGATAGTCCTTTTTATAATAAACCGCAGGAGCGCGGCGGCTGACAGAAAGGAGGCAGCGGTTCAGTGAGAAAAAATGTATTGAAGAGATGTGTAAGTCTGATTGCAGGGTGCATGATTTTAGCATCTTCAGTGCTTCTTACATCATGTGGCAGCAGTGACGGTGAAAGAAAGTCCTCCAATCAGATAGTTGTATTTAATTATGGTGATTATATCGACAGGGATCTTATCGACAAGTTTGAAAAGGAGACCGGCATAGAGGTTGCCTATGAAGAGTTTCTTACGCCCGAGGCAATGTACACTAAGTATAAGAATGGTTCTGTTAAGTACGACCTTATCTGCTGTTCGGATTATATGCTTGATAAAATGATTAAAGAGGGTGAGGTTGAAAAGATAGACCGCAGTAAGATGAAGAATATAGACAATATCGGTAAGACTTACTGGGAACTTTCAAAAAGCTTTGATCCTACGCTTGAATACACTGTCCCTTACTTCTGGGGAACCGTAGGAATATTATACAATACCAAGATGATGGATCATGTACCTGACAGCTGGAATGACCTGTGGGACAAAAAGTACAGCAATAACATAATAATGCAGAATAGTGTCCGTGACAGCTTTATACCTGCTCTTATAAGAAATGGAAGTGATATTAATACTACTGATGAGGGTGAGCTTCGCAGGGCGCTTGAGGACCTTAAGAATCAGAAGGAAATTGTTCAGTCATATCTTGTGGATGAAATCAGGGATGATATGGCAAATGATCAGGCGGCTATGGGACTAATCTATTCGGGCGAGGCGAGCCTTGCGAGGGATTATAATGATGCCCTCGAGTATGTTGTTCCAAAAGAAGGCTCTGATATATGGATGGACAGCTTTGTCATACCAAAAGGCGGCAAGAATTATGACGGTGCAGTTAAGTTTCTTGACTTTCTCTGCCGTGAAGACGTAGCTATGACTAATTTTGAGTATGTTTATTACTCAACTCCAAATGAAAAGGTGCTTGAGCAGATAGATGATGAGGAAAAGGAAGGCAATCCCGCGATATTTCCTGATGAAAGTGTCTTAAAGAGATGCGATATATTCTCATATCTGGGAAAAGATACGGAAGAACTTTATAACAGGCTTTGGAAGGAACTTAAGGCCTACTAATTTTAATATTTTGACAAGTGTGGTATAATAAAGTTTACGATATATCCGTGCGAAGTAAATTAATTATGACATGAGGAGGAGAGACAGGATGAAGAGTTTAGGCAATAAGAATGCAAAGAAGAACGGAAAAAATAAGTCTGGTACAGGAGCTATGAGTATCAGCGAAAGACTTAGAAAGGGATTTGGCAGAACCACGAGATACAGCATATACATATGCATTGTAGCTATTATCGTATTTGGAATAAACGGCTGGATTTTCATGGACTTTTACAAGGGAATATATGTATGTAAATCAGAGTCAATGGCTGTTCAGAGAAATCTCTATGCTATTTCCGATGATCTTAGAAGTGAGATACTTAAGAAGGATTCAGAAAAATACGTAAAGAGTATTGATGATGGGCTGAAGGATATTAATAAAGAGTTAAGTGTCATAAAGGAAAAGTTTAAAGATGATACTATCACTCAGCATATTTCAAAAAGCATGGATACCCTGTCACAGCAGGTAACGGCAATACAGTCATCAGTTAAAGATAAAAACTGGGGTATCGCCCAGAATTACATTTTTACCAACTTTGAAGATACTTCCAATGAAGCTATAAAGGCTGCGGAAGATATGCATAAAAGGATTGATACAAAGGCTGGTAATGAGGTGCTGCTTGTTATTGCAAGTATGCTTACCGGAGCAGTTATTCTAATTGCTTTCACTTTAGCTGCTGTGAATATTTCACGAAAAGTATCAAAAAAGACAGCAAAGAAGATTACAGAGCCTATGGGAGAGCTTGTTAATCTTTCCAAAGCACTGTCTGATGGTAAACTTGACTATGAAGCTTCATATGATGGAAATGATGAGATAGGTGAAGTAGTAAATGCATTCGGTCTTACGGTAAAGCGCCTTAAAGATATAATAAAAGATATCAATTATCTTCTTGGTGAGATGGCTGGCGGAAACTTTGACATTGAGAGTATGTGCAAAGAAGCGTATGTTGGCGAATACAAGCCGATTCTTTCAGCTATACAGAATATCAATAGTGAGCTTAGTTCAACTATTTCAGATATATTTGATTCATCTATACAGGTTCTTCAGGCATCAGAGCAGATGTCAGATGCATCAAGTACACTTGCTGAGGGTTCTACCGATCAGGCAAGTTCTGTTCAGGAGATAACTGCAACCGTAGAGAGTGTTACGGATGACGTTGAGAAAAATGCCAAGAATGCAGAGGGCGTAGCAGACCGTCTTGAAAAGATTGGCAGTGAGACTGAAAAGGGTGGCAGAAGAATGGAAGAACTTACAGAAGCGATGGGAAGCATAACTGAAAGTTCACAAAAGATAGGCAATATAATTCAGACTATTGAAGAGATAGCCGATCAGACAAGTCTTCTTTCTCTAAATGCATCGATAGAAGCCGCAAGGGCAGGAGAAGCAGGAAAAGGATTTTCTGTAGTTGCAGGCGAAATTCAAAGGCTTGCAGAGCAGTCTGCCGAGTCTGCCAATAGTACAAGAGAACTTATAGAACAGGCTTTAGCTGAGGTAGAGCGTGGTAATGAGCTTAATGAGCTTACAAGACAGTCACTTCTTAAGATTCAGGAGGACGTTAAGAGTGTTGTTGTTCTTGCTGATCAGACAAAAGAAGCTTCA
>JALERT010000185.1 GCA_022764445.1 Lachnospiraceae bacterium
TTATCATAATATGGATTATGACTTGCAGAAATCATTATTCCGCAGTCAAACTGCTCCGTACGTACAACGTATGATACACTTGGTGTCGGTGTTACGTGGAGAAGATAGACATCAGCACCACTTGCCGTAAGGCCTGCTGAAAGTGCATCTTCAAACATATAACTTGAACGTCTTGTATCTTTTCCTATGACAATTCTTGCTTTATGCTCCTGTCCGTAATACCATCCTAAAAATCTCCCCACCTTATACGCATGTACAACATTGAGATCAACATTTGCTTCACCACGAAATCCGTCTGTTCCGAAATATTTCATACTGCTTATCCCCTTTTATTATTTTATTATTAATTACGGTATCCTTATAATATGAACCGTATATCAAAATTATCTTATTTTATTAAAGCGTCATTTATGACACGATATTCTTAATATATACGCAACATTTTGATTTTATCATATCAAATATGTTAAATCAATAGTAACAGTTCAGCAACGCAGCGACTGACAGCATTTCATAACTAAAGTATTTTTTAAATATAACAACTGCTGTCAAGTTTTATGAATGTAGTGAATGGAAGGCTGAACTGTTACAATCAATACTTCAGCCACTACATATCCATTGACTTCATAACAAAATTTATGTATAATTTTGTTATGAAGTAAGGAGGTGTTTTTTATGCCAACAATCAAATCAAGTGCTGATTTAAGGAATAATTACAATGAAATTTCTACATTTTGTCATAATTATCCTGAACCAGTTTTCATTACGAAGAATGGAAAAGGCGACCTTGCTGTTATGAGCATTGAAGCCTACGAAGACTTAACCAGCCGCTTTGAATTATACAGCCAGATTAAAGAAGGAATGGATGATATTACATCAGGCAACACACGGCCATTTTCTAAAGCTATGGCTGATATCAGGAGCCGCCGAAGTCGATGAGCTACCAGCTTCATATCACTTCCACAGCAGAACACGATATTATGCGTGCTGTGGATTACATAGAATTTACTCTCAAAAATCCTGATGCTGCAGATAATTTGTTAGATGTTGCAACCGAACAAATCAATTCATTATCTGACCTGCCACAAAAATTCCGTCTGGTAGATGATCCGGTATTATCCAATTGGGGTATTCGTTTCGTAATAATCAATAGCTACCTTGCATTTTATACGATTGATGAAGAAAAAAAGATGGTAATTGTAGTACGTTTTCTCTATCAAAAAAGCAACTGGACTTCCATTCTTCGACAGAGTTTTCCCCTCATTTAAGGAATCTGTTTATATGCAGATTCCTTTTTTTGTGCATTGCCTTAACCATAATTGATTAAAGTACTTGATAGTATGAAATATTTTTCACACGCTCCAGCATTTGCCATATTGTATCTGTATCTTCATCTTTTTCAACTGCTACGATATGGCGCATTTTCTCTGTTTAATTGATACAATCAGTATATTAATAAATTTAGTTACAGCTCACAATATATCAGTAAAGCGAAATATTGTAAGCTACAGAAAATTATGTTATTCGGAGGTATATATGAATAATACAGATGATGAAATAATAGACGAAAAAATATTTGGGCTGCGTCTTGCAAAACTACGCCAGAGTGTTGATGTAAGTGCAAGGGAGATGAGTCTTGCACTTGGCCAGAATAAAAACTATATTAATTCAATTGAAACCGGGAAAACATTTCCATCAATGTCCTCTTTTCTGTACATATGCAAATATTTAAATATAAGTCCTAAAGACTTTTTTGACTTTGATTTCAACAATCCTACGCCGTATGATGAATTTTCAGAGACATACCGCAAACTCACACCAGCACAGTCATATCACCTGCAGCTTATCGCAGAAGATATCGTACATAATGACGTGTAATCATACATAATTTAGTCATTTGCGCAATCAAGTGTACTGGCACAAATCACCCTAAACACCGTACTGTTTAGGGTGATTCATACTAGCTTGTGTCTGTACAATAACAAAGAACACGCAGTATTCGAAATGCGATTATTTGGCGGATAAGTCCTAAATATTTACCTTTCATAAAAGTGACAGGGTTTGCTTCTTTTTGACAATGTCGCAAATGAATATCCACTTTTTTTAAGCTCTTTAATAACTTCCCTAAGCGAAGACAAAGTCTTGTCATTACATCCTGAATCATGCATAAGGATTACAGGTTCATCATACTTCTTATAGTCTTTACGTATATTACTTAATATACTTTCCTCTGTGGGTGAACCCACTGAATCCTCTGCACTCACATTCCAGTCCTGATATTCAAGTCCCTCTTTCTTAAGTCTCAATATTATATCATCTCTATATGATGCAATATAGTTATTGGCACTTCCCCATGGAAATCTGTATAACTTTGGCTTATATCCGAATTTATCCTCAAGTATACCTTTAGTCTTCATAACATCCCTGTAACATGAATCAGCACATCCATATATATAGCAGGCTTCATGACAATATGTATGAATCCCTATCTCATTTCCTTCATCTATTGCTCTTCTAACAACATCCTCCATTTCGTCGCACACCTGCTGACCTATAATAAAAAACGTTGCATTGACATTTTCTTCTTTTAATATATCAAGATACCTGCTGCTTAACATACTCGGACCATCATCAAATGTAAGATAGGCAACCTTAGTTTCTTCTTTTTCTCCTTTTAATACACTTCTTACAGGTAATGTATAGTCATTCCATGTGTAATATTCATATGACATACACAATATGGCAACCGTAAGTAATATAAGGCATGTTCCCTTCATTACAAACTTTTTATTCATATCATTTACCTCATGGCATAAGCCTTAGGTTATTCTTATATTTAATATATTAATTTTTATTTCTAATATGATTTTTTCTTCTATACTGATAAAATCTGTATTCAAGATTGTAGTATGTCTGTTCTTCC
>JALERT010000198.1 GCA_022764445.1 Lachnospiraceae bacterium
AATTTTACAAAATATATAAATTTGGTTATAATATTGAAATAAATTGTTACAGGATACTGGCATGTTTTATGTATGTAAATAATGTTTGGTGTTAACTGTAACAATAAATTTATGCAAGTTCTGCTATACGGATCACGACTACGAATATTTAGCTGATTTTATACCAGGTAGGAAAGTCTGTTATACCGGTTTGTGGAAGCTTAAATATTTTTTGGAACACACGTACTGCATCTGCAGTCTGTTCGCCATATACACCGTCAGATGCTATTTTAGGAATCAGAGGGTACGCTCTTGAAATTACATTGAGCTGATCCTGAAGCTGTTTTACTTTGCTTCCTGTACTTCCAACTGTCAGGTCGTAGCTGGGCCATGATGAAGGAACACCGGATATCTCTTCTGACGAATTAATGTATACAGAGTTACCATAAAATGTACGAAGTATGTCTATAGCAGGATATCCCTGATCACCTAGGTATTTAGAATCCCATTGTCTCATCCAGTTAGGACATGATACCTGCCTTCCGTCGCAGTATTGTGTGAAAAGAGGTTGTATAATATTGGGTTTTGAGATATACTGTGCAAATATTGTGTCAACAGCAGTCGAGATGCTGTCATATATATTTCTTCCCGGTATCCATTTCTGGTCATAGGCAGTTGAAGAAGTTATTGTAAAGTCGAATCCTTTATTTCTATACCATTCTGTGAAAACACGGTTAAGAGTTATTGACTGTATGGCTAAGACATTGGCAATAATTGTTTCTTCCGGCCATGTGGCATAAATTTCGCTTGATGCCACATTTTTTATATAGTCACGGTATTTTACGTAATAATCTTTGGCGGAAGAATCAGATGGCGGTCCGTCATGTACGATTACGTATTCGGGGGATGGTGTTTGAAAACTGCATAAATTATATAAAATAGTTACTGTTTACACCTATGGCACTTGCAGTAACTAAAAATAAACTTATATTACGACATTTTTAGAATGGAGTTTATATTCAAAATGAGTAAGAATAAAAAAAAGAGAAATAAAATAACAAAATGGCAGAAACTTGACAATACTGCCAATATTTTCCCGGCAATTGCCACACGTACGATGACTAATGTCTACAGGATATCAGTCATTTTAAATGAAGATGTTGACGGGGAAATTCTTCAGAATGCACTTGATACAATACTTCCTGAATTTGATACATTTAATGTACGTATGAAAAGAGGAATATTCTGGTATTACTTTGAGACAAATTATAAAAAACCTCCAAAAGTTATGGAGGAGAATGACTTCCCATGCAGGTATATAGAGGCATATGCCAATAATAACTATCTTTTCAGGGTAACGTATTATAAAAAAAGGATAAATCTTGAGGTGTTCCATGTGCTTGCAGATGGAATGGGAGGTTTTAATTTTCTAAGAGAACTGACTTATGAGTATCTGAGGTTAAAACATCCAGACAAGCTTGCCGGAGAATTTCATGGCCTTTCAGATGAAACATCACTCAATACAGAAGATAGTTATCTAAAAAATTTCCGTAAGAGTCATGCAAAAGGATATAAAACGGAGAGGGCAGTTGAAGTAAAGGGAGAGAAGCTTCCTGCAGGTGGTTTTGGTGTTATTCATGGATATGTTCCTGTTGAAAGGATTAAGGCTGCCGGGAAAAAATATGGTGCAAGTATTAACGAATATATAGTTGCTTTATTTATTTACAGTATATATAAAGAGTATCTTCACGGTCAGCCTTCAAAGAAACCTATTGCATCTTGTGTACCTGTCAACCTCAGACCTTATTTTGACTCGTCCACCACAAGAAATTTCTTCGTTATGGTAAGTGCTGTTTTCAAACCTGAAAAGGACAACTATACATTTGAGGAAGTCGTAGAGATAGTTAAGAAGAGCCTTAGAGAGCAGATAAATAAGGAGCATCTTGAAGAACTTTTTTCATATAACGTATCGAATCAAAAGAATATAATTTTAAGATCAGTACCACTTTTTATTAAAATGCCTGCGATGAAGTCTGTTTACCGTTCATCAGCAAAGGCCAATACAACTACACTGACCAATGTAGGAAATATCGTGATTGATGATAAGTATAAACCTTATATCAGTAATTTCCAGTCTATGATATCTGTGTCAACCGGTCAGAATATTAAGTGTGGTGTATGTTCTTACGAAGGCGAGATGGTTATCTCATTTACATCTATACTTAAAGATGTATCGATACAAAAGCGTTTCTTCAGGACGCTTGTTGAAAATGACGTGCCTGTAAGGGTAGAAAGCAATGGTGTTTATTATGAATAGGTGTAAAAAATGCGGAATCAGCGTAGCTGATGAATCAAATGTATGTCCACTTTGCGGTATGGTTCTTACAAATGATGGCGAACCATGTGAGAACAGTTATCCTGATATTGTTCAAAAAACAAGATTTTTTAAGAGGATTATCAATATTGCAACTTATTTTTTGGTTGTTCTTGCGATAGTTTTGGTTGTAATTAATTATTACACTTACTTTGGAGTTAAGTGGTCTCTTATATCTGGAAGTGTAATACTTTATCTAATAATTACGCTTCAATATACATTTAACAAAAGAAATGGACATATCTGGAAAATATTTGTACAGGTAGTAGGTGCACTTTTTTTAGAGATTGCGATAGATTATGCGCTAGGCTTTAGTGGCTGGTCACTAAATATTGGTATTCCATGCATAATATTCGCAGTTGATGCGATTATCCTAATATGTATGATTGTAAATAATAAAAACTGGCCAAGTTACCTTCTTATGCAGTTATTTACAGTAATGTTAAGTGTTGTTCATCTTATATTGTACCTTTTTGGTGTTGTAAGCGGACCGGCACTTCCATGGATTGCTTTTGGTGTATCATCAATTATGTTTACATCATGTATAGTCATCGGTGGAAGAAGGGCTGAAAATGAACTAAAAAGACGTTTTTATATATAATATTACTCATGACAAAATACATTTTTATATTTATACAGAAATTATTAATCATTATATGGTAGGTGGATTATGAAAAAAGATGAGGTAAGTCTAAAGGCAAAATTTATTAGAAAAATGATAAGTATAGCGACATCTGATCATATCATTGGACCTGCATTAAAGAAGGGTACAATCAGGAAAAAGCTTGTAGAACCACATTGGCATTGTCCGGAGGGTTATAAAGTCACTCCTATTAAAATGAATAAATTTGATATGGAGATGCTGACACCACCAAAGGTAAAATCAAAATATATAGTTTTGCAGTTACATGGGGGCGGTTATATTGGCAGGATAAGAAATATTTACAGGAGTTTTGCTAAAGAATACAGTGATATGTGCGGTGGCATGAAGGTGTTATCCATTGATTACAGGGTTGCACCTAAAAACCCTTATCCCGCAGCAATGCAGGATGCTGTTTCAGCATATAACTGGCTTTTATCGCTTGGATATAAGGGAGAGGACATAATTGTTGCCGGTGATTCTGCGGGGGGCGGACTTTCTCTTGCACTAAGCCTTTATCTAAGGGATCATTCTATAGAAATGCCGGCAGGCCTTGTACTTATGTCTCCATGGACTGATCTTACTGCTTCCGGTGCATCATATGATTTTAACTATGAAAATGATCCGATGTTTGGTAATACAAGAGACAGCATGATTTACAATGGAGAATATCCCGGAAAATATGATCCGTCAATTCCTTATATTTCTCCACTTTTCGGGGAATTTAATAAGCTTCCGCCAATGCTTTTTCAGGTGGGAAGCCTTGAGATGTTACTAAGTGATTCTACGGATGCTGCAAAAAAGGCTGAGGAAGCAGGATGCAAAGTTAAGCTTTCTGTTTACGAAGGGATGTTTCATGTATTTCAGATGGGACTTGGAATGTTTCAGGAGTCGATTGATGCGTGGAAAGAAGTAAAAGATTTCGTGGAAGGAATATGTATTTAAAAATTGAATAAAATAATCTAAAGAGCCGGATATCGGAGAGGTACGCGACTATGTCTGATTATGATATAAGGGAGCCTGATAATGAAAATAAATGGCATATATCATGTTATTATGATGATGAAAAGGAGTCGTTAACTCTTCGTGAGTGTCTGGCTCTTTTTGAATTTGAAATAAGATTCGGACTAGATGCATCAATAAGTCTCAAAGGCAGGTGCAGTAAAGAGTCCGAGAGAACATAATAAGGTATGAGGAGAATGTGACAGAATGAAATGTGGGATATATCTTCGTATATCAAAGGAAGAAGCTGGAAGCAGTACAGAAAGCAATAGCATATCAGGTCAGCGGCTTATTATCAATCAGTATATTGATCAATGTCCTGAACTTGAAGTTATCTATGAGTGGTGTGATGACGGATATAGCGGTATAAACTTTGAAAGACCGGGTATACGTAAAGCTATTAATGCTGCATTAAATGGAGAGATACAATGCCTTATAGTTAAGGATCTGTCCAGGTTCGGACGTGATTACATACAGACAGGAAGATATCTTAATTACATTTTCCCGCAGATGAATATAAGGTTTATAGCTGTGTGCGATAATTATGATAGTTTTAAGGGGAGCTTTCTTGAGGATGTGCTTATGATGCCAGTACTCAATATAGTCAATGATGCATACTGCAGGGACATTTCACGAAAGGTAAAAAGTCAGCAGAATGCAAAAAGAAGAAACGGTGATTACATCGGTGCTTTTGCTGTATATGGTTATAAAAAGGATGAAAATAACCACAACAGACTTATACATGACTGTTATGCAGCAAACGTTGTCAGATGGATTTTTTATGAAAGGATTGAAGGTAAATCAGCAGAATATATCGCAGATATGTTAAATGTTATGGGCGTCCCTTCACCAATGATGTATAAGCGTATGAATAAAAGTAAATTTAAGACATCGTTTGCAAAAGGCGATGTAACCTTATGGTCGCCTGTTGCTGTCAGAAGGATTCTTCAAAATGAGATGTATACAGGCATGATGATACAGGGGAAGGATAGAAAAATCAGTTACAAACTTTCCAAAAGAGAAAAGCTTCCAAGGGAAGAATGGATATGTGTAGAAAATGCCATAGAACCTATTATAAGCAGGGAGATGTTTGAACATGTACAAGAAATCAGGCTCAGGTAGGGCTGTTATATACGCAAGAGTATCCGTAGCACATGATAATAGAAAAGATATGACCATAGAAAATCAGATAATGATAGCAGAAAGATACACAGAAAAAAACCACTTTATCCATTCAGGGATTTATACGGACAAAGGTTATTCAGGGAGGAATTTTAACAGACCAGGATGGAATAAACTCACTTCTGATGCTTTAAAAGGTAAATTCGATATCCTTATTGTTAAAGACTTATCAAGAATAGGCAGAAATTATATAGAAACAGGTGAGTTTATAGAAAAATTCTTTTTAAGCCATAATATCCGGGTGATATCTGTTTCGGAAGGATATGACAGTTTTAGCATAACAGGTGATTCTCTTTCATTTGGACTTAAAAATGTAATCAACGAATGGTATGCACGCGAATCGGGGCGAAAAGTTTCTGCCGTTAAGCAGTACAAAAAGTCACAGGGAGAGTACGTCGGAAGTGTTGCACCATACGGATATAAGACGGATTACTTAGATGGTAAAAGAATAATAATAAAAGATGATTCTATATGTATTATCAATACAATAAAGAAAATGAAAGAAGAAGGATATACATCTTCTGAGATAGCTTCGTGGCTTTCTAAAAATCATATAAATACACCTTCAGAGTATAGAAAGACAGGGGATATTTATTGTAATGATTATGAATCATATAAAAAGTGGGATAGTGGGAGTGTAAGAAGATTGTGGAATAAATAATTCAAACACCAGCGGGGATTACCACACGACTTAAGACGACTTCTCCCGTTGCAGTTGTATCTTTAATCTCACTTTCTGCTATTTTGGGAGGATAAGTTGCATAAAGGGTATGAGGCGGAATAACGAATGTCTCTTCACTTGTACCAAGTGCGTCATCAAGAGGAATCAGCTCTGCATTCTGTTGTGCTGTCTGACCGGAAAGAATTTCAGCACCGGATATTTCCATTGTTTCATACCCCGGAACTATAATCCTTATATTATAAATAGAATAAGGTCTTTGCGCCGTAGGATTCATACTGTAATCCAATGGCGGTGCAGGAAGCTCCACAGGTTCTGTCTGCCCTGATGAGTCTGTTTTAACTTCTTCGATTATTTTATCAGGAAAGTTAATGTCTGCAATCTGTACCGTTGCTCCTTCAATAGGCCTTGAACTAAGTGTAGACCTGACATTTGCCCGGAAATATCCTTTGTCCGGATTATCCTGTGCTGATTTAATAGAATATGACATAGTTTTCCTCTACAATATTTATTATGGTTATTATATGCAGCGTTACCGTTTTGGTGACTATGGAAAAGTTTTTGACACCACAGGAGGGTTGTTATATTATGATACATGGTAAAAATTTATCATTAATAACATGAGATGGAGATATGTATCATCTATGGTAAAATAAAAAGAACGGAGATATTTTATGGAAACAATTAAAATCAAATATTTTTCAGACAAAATTGAAAAGCTCAGATATATAGATGGCAAATCAGACTGGATAGACCTTAGGGCTTCTGAAAACGTTACACTAAAAAAAGGCGAATTTAAACTTATACCTCTCGGTGTAGCAATGGAACTGCCTAAAGGCTATGAGGCTCATATCGTTCCAAGAAGCAGCACATATAAGAACTTTGGAATAATTCAGGTGAATCACTGTGGTGTAATTGATGGTTCATACTGTGGTGACAATGATATGTGGAGTATGCCGGTTATAGCTTTAAGGGATACAGAGATTCATGTAAATGACAGAATATGCCAGTTTCGTATATTTAAGAATCAGCCCGCTATCGAATTTGACGAGGTGAGCCACCTTGAAGGTGAAGACAGAGGTGGATTTGGAACCACCGGTAAACAGTAACAGGCTTGACCATTGACTTGACATTAATTCATCATGTGATATATACTATGACTTAATGTATGTTACAGTCGACACTAAAAATATAGGTGCGAATTGTGTTACTGTACACACCTATGGTGTTACAGTAACCTGATTGTAACTAATGTGTTTATAATGATAAATAATTAATGTACATATCGGAAAGGAAGCGTATTATGAATTATAAAATTGCTGTAATTCCAGGCGATGGAATAGGTCCGGAGATAGTAACAGAGGCAAAAAAAGTATTAGATAAGGTTGGTTCAAAGTTTGGCCACACATTTGAATATGAGGAGTTACTCATGGGAGGATGCTCTATTGATGCATATGGCGAACCTCTTACAGATGAGACACTTGAGAAAGCAAAAGCCAGTGATTCGGTTCTTCTTGGTGCTGTCGGAGGTAATGTAGGTCAGTCAAACTGGTACCAGCTGCCACCTGATAAAAGACCAGAGGCCGGTTTATTAAAGATTCGTAAAGGTCTTGGATTATATGCCAATATAAGACCAGCTGTTCTTTTTGATGAATTAAGCGGTGCATGCCCATTAAAAGAAGAGATTACAGAAGGCGGATTCGATTTTGTAGTTATGCGTGAACTTACAGGAGGTCTTTACTTCGGTGAAAGACATACTGAGGAAGAAAATGGTGTCCTTAAGGCTACAGATACACTTACATATGACGAAAACGAAATACGCCGTATCGCTAAATGGGGATTTGATGTAGCGATGAAGAGAAATAAAAAAGTATGCAGCGTTGATAAAGCTAATGTACTTGACTCATCAAGACTTTGGAGAAAGGTTGTTAAAGAAGTTGCAGAAGAGTATCCTGAGGTAGAACTTACAGATATGCTCGTTGATAACTGTGCAATGCAGCTTGTCCGTGATCCAAAGCAGTTTGATGTAATCCTCACAGAGAATATGTTCGGTGATATCCTTTCAGATGAGGCAAGTATGGTGACAGGTTCTATAGGAATGCTTTCTTCAGCAAGTCTTGGTTCAACTAAGCTCGGTCTTTATGAGCCAAGTCATGGTTCTGCTCCTGATATTGCAGGACAGAATAAGGCAAATCCTATAGCAACTATTCTTTCTGCAGCCATGATGCTCAGATATTCATTTGATCTTGAAAAGGAAGCAGATGCTGTAGAAGCAGCCGTAAAGCAGGTGCTTAAGGACGGATACCGTACAGTAGATATAATGGATGAAGGAAAAACATGTGTAGGAACAAAAGAGATGGGCGATCTCATTTGTGACAGAATATAGAGAAAAATCAGCAGGATTGAAGTAATCAGTCGTGCCACTACATATTTAAAAAGCGAATGATTAGTTTACGAGGAGGAAATATTTATGAAAAGTGATGTTGTAAAGAAGGGGATGCAGACTGCACCCCAGAGATCATTATTTAATGCACTCGGACTTACAGAGGAGGAACTTGAAAGACCTTTAGTCGGTATCGTAAGTTCATACAATGAAATAGTACCGGGTCATATGAATATAGATAAAATTGTAGAAGCTGTTAAGACAGGTGTTGCAATGGCAGGCGGTACACCTATCGTATTTCCAGCTATAGCAGTATGTGATGGTATTGCCATGGGTCATATTGGTATGAAATATTCACTTGTTACAAGAGACTTAATTGCTGATTCTACAGAATGTATGGCTCTTGCTCATCAGTTTGATGCCCTCGTAATGGTGCCAAACTGTGATAAAAACGTACCAGGTCTTCTTATGGCTGCAGCAAGAATCAATGTACCAACTGTATTTGTAAGCGGTGGTCCAATGCTTGCCGGTCATGTAAACGGTCAGAAGACAAGCCTTTCATCAATGTTTGAAGCAGTTGGTGCTAACGCAGCAGGTAAGATGACAGATGAAGAAGTTGACAATTATGTATGTAATGCGTGCCCTACATGTGGTTCATGTTCAGGTATGTATACAGCCAACAGTATGAACTGTCTTACTGAAGCAATCGGAATGGGACTTCAGGGTAATGGTACAATTCCTGCAGTATATTCACAGCGTATCAAACTTGCAAAGCATGCAGGTATGAAGGTTATGGAACTTCTTGAAAAAGACATTAAGCCAAGAGATATTCTTACAAAAGAAGCATTCATCAATGCACTTACTGTAGATATGGCACTTGGTTGTTCTACAAATACAATGCTTCATTTACCTGCTATCGCACATGAAGCTGGTGTTGAGTTAAATCTCGACATTGCCAATGAGATAAGTGCAAAGACACCTAACTTATGTCATCTTGCTCCTGCCGGTCATCATTACATAGAAGAGCTTAATGAGGCTGGTGGTATATATGCTGTTATGAAAGAGCTTGCTGATGCCGGTCTTCTTAATACTGATCTTATTACAGCTACAGGTAAGACAGTAGGAGAGAATATTAAGGGAGCTGTAAATAAGAATCCTGAAATAATACGTCCTATTGATGATCCATATATGAAGACAGGTGGTATTGCCGTACTTCGTGGTAACATTGCTCCTGACAGCTGTGTTGTTAAGCGCTCTGCCGTAGCTCCTGAGATGATGGTACATGAAGGTCCTGCAAGAGTATTTGACTGTGAAGAAGATGCTATAGCAGCTATTAAGGGTGGAAAGATCGTTGAAGGTGATGTAGTTGTTATCAGATATGAAGGTCCTAAGGGTGGTCCTGGTATGAGAGAGATGCTTAATCCTACTTCTGCAATTGCAGGTATGGGACTCGGCTCAAGTGTTGCTCTTATTACAGACGGTCGTTTCTCAGGTGCTTCACGTGGTGCTTCAATTGGTCATGTTTCACCGGAAGCAGCAGTAGGTGGCCCTATCGCTCTTATTGAAGAAGGCGACATAATTTCAATAGATATTCCTGCCAATACTATAAATGTAAAAGTATCAGATGAAGAGCTTGCAAGAAGAAAAGAAAACTGGAAACCTGTTGAGCCTAAAGTTAAGACAGGATATCTTGCAAGATATGCTTCTATGGTTACATCAGCAGATAAAGGCGCAATATTAGAGATAAAATAATTTGGAGGAAAAGATGGAGTTAACAGGTTCACAGATTGTTATAGAATGTTTAAAGGAACAGGGTGTCGATACAGTATTTGGATATCCCGGTGGAGCAATCCTTAATATATATGATGAGTTATATCGCCATCAGGATGAAATAAGACATGTACTTACATCACATGAGCAGGGTGCTGCACATGCGGCAGACGGATATGCACGTTCTACCGGAAGAGTAGGTGTATGTATGGCAACAAGCGGACCGGGAGCAACTAATCTTGTAACCGGTATAGCTACTGCATATATGGATTCAGTTCCAATTGTAGCTATTACATGTAATGTAGGTATATCACTTTTAGGTAAAGATTCATTCCAGGAGATAGATATTGCCGGTATTACAATGCCTATAACAAAATATAGTTTCATTGTAAAAGATGTAAAAGATCTTGCCCCAACACTCAGACGTGCATTTGATATAGCTCGTTCCGGTCGTCCGGGTCCTGTTCTTGTTGATATCGTAAAGAGTGCCACAAGTGACAGAACTGAGTATGAGAAAGTAGTACCTAAGCTTATTGCAAGAGAGACAGATAAGATTGATGAAGAAACAGTTGAAGATGCTATTAAAATAATTCGTAATGCAAGAAAACCTATGATACTTGTAGGTGGCGGAGCTGTTATTGCCGATGCAGAAAAAGAATTATACGATTTCGTAAAACGTGTTGATGCACCTGTAGCAGATACACTTATGGGAAAAGGTGCATTTAACGGAGATGATGAGTACTATACTGGTATGCTTGGAATGCATGGAACAAAGACATCCAACCTCAGTGTAGCAGAATGTGATGTACTTATTGTAATCGGTTCAAGATTCTCAGACAGAGTTGCAGGCGATACTAAAAACTTTGCAAAAAATGCTAAGATAATACAGATTGATATAGACGAAGCCGAGATAAATAAGAATGTTCAGATTGACTTGAGTATAATAGGTGATGTAAAATCAGTCCTTGATATACTTAATTCTAGACTTGAGCAGCTTTATCACAAAGACTGGATGGATAAAGTTCTTGCACGTAAGGATGCACTTCCTCTTACATATAATCATGATGTACTTACAGGTCCATATGTAGTCGAAAAACTTTACGAACTCACACAGGGAGATGCAATTATAGCTACAGAAGTAGGTCAGCATCAGATGTGGGCTGCGCAGTTTTATAAGTATAAAAAGCCACGTACCCTCATTACATCAGGTGGACTTGGTACGATGGGATATGGTCTTGGTGCAGCAATAGGAGCTAAGATAGGCAATCCTGATAAGACTGTAGTCAATATAGCAGGAGACGGATGTTTCCGCATGAATATGAATGAGATTGCTACTGCAACAAGAAATAAGACTCCTATAATTGAAATTATATTTAATAATCAGGTTTTAGGAATGGTTCGTCAGTGGCAGACTTTATTCTATGGTCAGAGATATTCACAGACTGTACTTGATGATAATGTAGATTATGTAAAGCTTTCTGAGGCTATGGGTGCTAAGGCATTCCGTATTACAAAGAAAGAAGAAGTGGAGCCTGTACTTAAAGAAGCTCTTGAGTCAGATATTCCTGTTGTTATCGAATGTGTAATCCAGAGTGATGATAAGGTATTTCCTATGGTTGCTCCGGGCAAGCAGTTAGAAGATGTATTTGACGAAAGCGATTTAGAATCTTTATAATCTGATATATATCATTCATAAAAGTATGTGATATATCATATACATATTTAAACAAAAATGTAATATTAATTTCCTATTCATAAGGAATTTCACCATTTTAGATGGTCGCCCTTGTGATAATAATAAAATTAAGGTGTTAGAGGAAATTTAATATAAATTAATGTTAAGTGACATGTACAGTCACGAATTTACAGAAGGAGGCACATGAAAGTGAGCAGAGTTTATAACTTTTCAGCCGGTCCGGCGGTTTTACCGGAAGAAGTATTAAAAGAAGCAGCAGATGAAATGCTTGATTATCAGGGAACAGGAATGTCGGTTATGGAGATGAGCCATCGTTCCAAAGCATTTGATAACATCATCAAAACTGCAGAGAAAGATTTAAGAGAATTAATGAATATTCCTGACAATTACAAGGTAATGTTCCTTCAGGGTGGTGCTTCGCAGCAGTTTGCCATGATTCCAATGAACCTTATGAAAAATAAAGTTGCAGATTATATTGTAACAGGTCAGTGGGCTAAAAAAGCATGGCAGGAAGCATCAAAATATGGTAAAGCAAATAAGATTGCTTCATCTGAGGATAAAACTTTCTCGTATATTCCGGACTGTTCAGACCTGCCAATTTCTGAAGATGCAGACTATGTATACATTTGTGAAAATAATACAATTTATGGAACAAAGTATAAAGAACTTCCAAATACAAAAGGTAAGCCATTAGTTGCCGATGTATCTTCATGCTTCTTATCAGAGCCTGTAGATGTAACGAAATACGGTGTTATCTATGGTGGAGTTCAGAAAAATATAGGACCTGCCGGTGTTGTAATTGTTATTATGCGTGAAGATCTTATTACAGATGATGTTCTTCCGGGAACACCAACAATGCTTAAATATAAGACACATGCTGACGCAGATTCACTTTATAATACACCACCTGCATATGGTATCTATATATGTGGGAAGGTATTCAAGTGGCTCAAGAAGATGGGTGGTCTTGAAGCTATGAAGCAGAGAAATGAAGAAAAGGCAAAAATTCTTTATGATTTCCTTGATTCAAGCAAACTTTTCAAGGGAACTGTTGTACCAAAAGATCGTTCTCTTATGAATGTTCCATTTGTAACAGGTGACAAAGACCTTGATGCAAAATTTGTTGAAGAGGCCACAGCAGCTGGATTAGTTAATCTTAAGGGACATCGTACAGTTGGTGGTATGAGAGCAAGTATTTACAATGCTATGCCTAAGGAAGGTGTAGAAAAGCTTGTTGAGTTTATGAAGAAATTTGAGGAGGAAAATGCATAATGTTTAAATATACATGCTTAAATCCAATTGCGGAAGTAGGACTTGGAAATCTTACTGACAATTATGTAAAAACAGATGATGCAGCTGATGCTGATGCAATCCTTGTACGTAGTGCAGCTATGCACGATATGGAGCTTTCTGATAAGCTCTGTGCCGTAGCAAGAGCAGGTGCAGGTGTTAATAATATACCTCTTGATAAATGTGCTGAAAAAGGTATTGTAGTATTCAATACACCTGGAGCTAATGCTAATGGTGTAAAAGAATTATTTGTTTCTTCAATTTTACTTGCAGCTCGTGATATTGTTGGTGGTATTGAGTGGACTAAAGAAAATGCTGATAATGCCAATATAAGCAAAGACATGGAAAAGGCAAAGAAACAGTTTGCCGGTACAGAAATCATGGGCAAAAAGATTGGTGTAATCGGTCTTGGAGCTATCGGTGTTCTTGTTGCCAATGTTGCTAACCGTATGAAGATGGATGTTTATGGTGTAGATCCATTCCTTTCAGTTAACAGTGCTCTTTCTCTTTCAAGAGACGTTACTATAGTAAAATCATACGAAGAGATATATAAAACATGCGATTACATAACAATCCACGTACCACTTCTTGAAGATACAAAGGGTATGCTTAATAAAGCAGCATTTGATCAGATGAAAGATGGCGTTGTCATCCTCAACATGGCAAGGGATACTCTTGTAAATGATGATGACATGAAAGCAGCTCTTGAGTCAGGTAAGGTAGCTAAGTATGTAACTGACTTCCCTAATCCTGCAGTCATGAAGATGCCTAACGTAATAGCAACTCCTCATCTTGGAGCTTCTACGGCTGAATCAGAAGACAATTGTGCTGTTATGGCTGTTGATGAAATTCGCAATTTCATGGAAAATGGTAATATAATAAACTCTGTTAACTTCCCTAACTGTGACGCAGGCGTACCTGATACAAAGGGACGTATAACAGTAGCACACAAGAATGTTCCAAAGATGATTAATGCACTTACTAATGTATTCTCAGATGAAGATATCAATATCGCTCATATGACAAATAAGAGCCGTGGCGATTATGCATATTGTATATTTGATATAGATTCTGAATCAACACAGTCTTTAGCTGATAAATTAAGTGCCATTGATGGTGTTCTTAAGGTAAGAATCATTAAATAATTTATATTTTTTGTAACAGTTCAGCCAAGTAAGTAACAGACAGTATTCAAGCTTGCTTGTTATACTATCTATTACTTACTTGGTAGAATAGCCTTTCATTCACGTAATGAATAAAACAAAAGCTGCAACGCAGCGACTGACAGCACTTCATAACTATAATATTTTTTAAATATAACAACTGCTGTCAGGTTTTATGAATGTAGTGAATGGAAGGCTGAACTGTTACTAATGATTTTGAGGGTATTAAAGTTTACTTATGGGGGTAAGTATACAAAATATTAATAGAAAAAGTATGGGTTTTATTATATAATTCCCATACTTTTTTTTAATCACATTATAGTTATAATAGAAAGGAAGACATGAATTATCAGGAAGCACTAGAATATATCAATAATATTCAGACGGAATTAGGAAGTGACTACTCATTAAAGGAAGTCACAGAATTATGTAAAAGAGACGGAAGTCCTGAAAAATCGCTAAGGATTATACATATCGCCGGTACAAATGGTAAAGGCTCTGTAGGAAATTTCCTCTGTAATATGCTTGCAATGTCGGGATATAATGTAGGCCGATATATATCTCCAACATTATTTGATTACAGAGAAAGGATTCAATACATAACCAGCAACGTATACGGTGTTAAGTGTGAGTATGCTTCTGAAGAAGAAATTGCAGACAGCCTCACGGGTTTAAAAAGTAAATGTGAAGAAATGATGCATGATGGTTTTAAATCACCAACTGCATTTGAGATAGAGACTGTAATGGCATTTGAGATAATGGCCGATTGGAAAGTTGATGTAGCCATAGTTGAAACAGGTATGGGAGGAAGAGTTGATGCAACAAACTTAGTTGAAAAGCCTGTTTTATCGGTAATTACATCTATCGGAATGGATCACATGTCATTTCTTGGAAGTACATTGAAGACTATTGCAAGAGAAAAATATGGCATTATAAAAAAGAATGTACCTGTTGTATCAATAGAGCAGGAACCTGAGTGTATGGAAGATTTAAAGATTATAAGTAATAAGAATAATGCACCTCTTTATGTCGTTGAAAAATCACAGATACATCCATATGAAATATCACTTGAAAAAACTTCTTTTATATATGAGGGAGAAAAGTACAGCATAAGTCAGGGTGGTGTTTTTCAGATTGAAAATGCAGCAGTTGCTTTATGTGCAGCAAGAGTTCTTTTTAATAAGGGATTCAGATTAATTAATGTACAATCTGTAAAAGAAGCTCTCTGGATAAGTAGATGGTCAGGCAGATTTGAAATCGTATCACATAATCCATTTGTAATAGTCGATGGTGCTCATAATCCACCTGCCGCACTAAAGCTTAAAGAATCCCTTAATGCATATTTCCCGGGAGAAAAATTCAACTTTATAATAGGTATGTTTAAAGATAAAAATTATAAACAGGTTCTTAAAATAATGCTGCCATTTGCAAAATGCGTTTATACAATAGATGCACCTGGAGAAAGAGGTCTTGATAAAGACATACTTGCAGAATCTGTCAGAACCATATCAAACGGAAGAATTACAAAAGTTGAATCAAAAGAAAATGTCAGAATGGCATTAAATTCACTTGATTCTCATAATAAATCCGACAAAACCATTGTTTTTGGTTCACTTTCTTTCCTTCATGAAGTCTATGAATATTTTGGTTTTAAATGTTAGGGGCAATGTTAGGCGTGAACTATAACTTGACAAAAAAATATTATATGGATATAATGTGTAATATCTGTAATAATTTTGTAACATATTCTATTAATCGGAGGAAGTATGAAAAATAAAGGACTAAAAGTTATATCATATACATTCATTGCCTCATCACTTATTATA
>JALERT010000215.1 GCA_022764445.1 Lachnospiraceae bacterium
ATAATGAGATAACTAATACAAAAAGTTCTTATGTAGATGCTTCAGGTAATGTTGTTTCAGATGAAAAAGCGACATATATTAAGTTTGAGTTTAGTGTAAATGATGACTGGTTAGCAGTAGGAGCAGCCAGAGAAATTAAGGTTAATATATGCAAGAAGGATACTGGTGAAGTTGTAGAAACAGTAACTGGCGCTACAGTCGAGCTTAAGATGCCTGTCACAATAGCACAGAATGGCAGTATAACATTCTCAAAGGGCATGAGAAGTAATCCTGTTAAGTTTGCACTCAATATAGTAAATGATGAAAAGGTAATAAATGGATTTACAATTACTGATATAATCTGGAAAAATGGCAGTGTAGAGGAATCTCTTATAGGGGGAGCTGAAATAGAGCAGTCAGGATTAAGTGTATCAGTAACAATATCTAAGGATACGCTTAACAAACTTCCTGTCGGATCATCAAATTTATATGTAAAACTTGGCAGTGGAAATATCGAATATGAGATAAGTTATGTAATAACAGTTAATGCATCTGTGTCTGACACACCAACACCAACAGCGGCACCGACAGGTACACCGTCATCAGGAGGAACAAGTGCAAGTTCTTTATCATTGAAGGGAAGAAGTGTAGCAAGTACAAGGAAAGGTGCAGAGTCTGAGACAGCTGCTGCTACAACCTCTGAGAAGGTAGAATTTGCAGGAATTGATTATAATGCCAATACACTTAAGATTAAACTAAATGGTAATGATATGGCATTCTATTCAACCAATAAAAAGACATGGTATGGTGTTGATGGTGAAAAGAGTTCAGATGGAATTGTAAACATGAACATAAACTGGATAAGCGATACAAAAAACTATACAATTTACTTTAAAGGAACGAAATCAAGCTCCGAAGAAAATTATGTTAAGGTAGTTATACCCGCTAAGAACTCTAAGATAAAAGTGAAGTTTGATAAAACAAGTCCTGCCGAAGCTCCTTTATTAACACTGGAAAATAGAACTGAAAATGTTACACATATTCAGTGGAGAAAGTATCTTGATACTGAATGGACAACAATCCCCGTAAGCACTAAAGCAGGTGGTGATGACTCATATATCATCAGTGATCTTGAATACTTCCGAGTAAAGGGTGGAAAAATCGTTGTAAGAGAGCTTTCTGTTCCGGGAACATCTACAGACAATATGGGTATAAGATACTCAAAAGAAGTAACAGTAAGTATACCAAAGAGAAGTAATGCACCTTGTATAAAGATAAATGTAGCAAAGCTTACGATTAATACATCTGATTCTATGGAGTACTATGATACAGACAGTAAGAAGTGGACCGACTGCACAAAAAATATGAACATATGGAAAATACCTGCAGTGGCCAAAACTGTAAAGGCTACAAATGAAAAGGCTGGTGAGGACGTCAGTGTAGAATTTAGAAAGAAAGCTACAGAAAAAGCTGGATATTCTAAGATATGTACTGTTGTATTTAAAGGTCAGGCGATGAAACCTACACTTGGAAAAGAGACAACTGATGATATTACATATGGCACTGACAAGAAGACTGTAAATAAAAAAGAGGTTACATATCAGACTATAACATTTAATAAAGCGTCTTCAACTAATAAATATCAGTACGCAATTGTTACATCAGGTTCTACTTTTGATGAATCAACTGCAAAATGGATTACAGTGTCAAAAAGTACAAAGATTACTCTTAGTACATCAAAGGCAGTTGCAGGAACAAAGATTTATGTAAGAACTATCGGCGTTAATGCAAATACAAAACTTAAGACAGAAGCAAAGCTTCCATCAGCCGTAAATTCATATACGATTTCTTGACAAAATTAATATGTATTGATACACTTGTTAGGTGCGAAATGTAACATACAATTTTGGTGATGTATTACATTTCATACCTAATATTGTGTGAATCGTAGTAGTATTGTAAAATACAAATCTGATAAAAGCTGTTTATACAGCTTTTATCAGTTAAGATGAATATAAGGATGGAGATTTATATGAAGAAGAAAGTTTTATCTATACTTGTTGATAATACTCCGGGAGTACTCAGCAGGGTGGCAGGTTTATTCAGCCGCCGTGGATACAATATCGACAGTCTTACAGTAGGCGAGACAGAGAATGAAGATTTTTCACGTATGACAGTTGTAGTAAGAGGAGACGATCAGATTCTTGATCAGATTGAAAAGCAGGTAGCTAAGCTTGAAGATGTAAGAAGCGTAAAAGAGCTTAAGCACAACAGTTCAGTATGCAGAGAGCTTGTTCTTATTACTATAGGTGTAACTGCTGAAGAAAGACCAAACGTAGTAGCAATAGCAGATCAGATATTCAGGGCAAAGATAGTAGATGTAAGCAAAGATACGATGATGATTGAGCTTACAGGAAGCCAGTCTAAAATCAATGCGTTTATCAATCTGCTTGAAGAGTACGAGATAAAGGAAATTGTCCGTACGGGTATAGCCGGTCTAAGCCGTGGAGCTCAGTAAATCAAGTTTTAAAACAGCGAACAATAAGTAGTTGTTCAATGTATTAAAGAGAGGTCACAGACGCATGTGGCCTCTTTTTTCTTTGCATGAAAGTTTGTTGTACATAAAAAGATAGCATGCAAAGAAAAATCGTTACTGTGATCAGCATAGATGTGAACGGCAACGAATAATCACATATGTATAGTAATATAAGCGGTTGTATTAATCACAGAAATGAGGTTGAACATGACGGAAAAGAAGAGTAATCTTTCGCAGCGTACTGCGGAAATAATAAGAGACAATATCAATAAAGAACATTTATATAAGGCCGGTGATAAGCTTCCCAATGAAAATGAGTTGTCAGATGAGCTTGGTGTAAGCAGAACAACACTTCGTGAAGCAATAAGAATCCTTGTATCGGAAGGTGTACTTACAGTAAAACGCGGTAAGGGGACATATGTTACAAATCAGTTTGAAAGAATTGCAAGTGGCGGTATCGAGATACATGAATTTTCAGATTCCAGAGTAACGCTCAGGGATCTTTATGAGACAAGAATGATATTTGAACCGGAGGCAGCATCACTTGCCTGCAGGAGAGCAAGTGATGAAGAGATTAAAAAAATATTGTCACTTGGAGATATTTGTCAGAATCACCTCTTAAGAAATCCAACCGGAAAAGAACGTATCGAATCGGAGATAGCATTTCATAGTTCTATTATAGAGGCATCGCACAATGTATTCTTAAGTGAGTTTATGCCAATGCTTACCCAGACTATAGAAAAGACATTCGCACTTGATTATAATCTGGATGTAATTGCCGAGGATGCATATAAAGATCATATAATGATAATGAATTTCTTGGAAAAGCGTGATGCGCAGGCTTTAAAAAGCGCTGTCACAATACATCTGCACCATGCATTCTGGAATGAAGGCCTTCCGTGGCAGGGGGAGTAATTGTAAAAGTCGATCTTTTTATTGATTGGTGAATAAAACTTATGGCAAGTGTCAGGCTTGAGGATGAAAGTAACAAAAATTCATTTTTAAGATACTTTTTTTTTCATATATCTATTGACAGATTGAAAAAAAGGTTATAATATAGTTGTCATACAAGAGGTAATAAGTTGTATGACAACTTATTTGTTATCACAAGGGAGAATTTTTATGATGTTATCACAATGATGATATCATCTAAGATGGGAAAACCTTATGATAGTTTTAGATTTAATTAGGAGGAATATTAAAATGGCAGAAGCAAGAATTTTTTATCAGGACGATTGTAATTTATCTCTTTTAGACGGCAAGACTATTGCTATTATCGGTTATGGTAGCCAGGGTCATGCACATGCACTTAACTTAAAGGAATCAGGATGCAACGTAATCATCGGTCTTTACAATGGTTCTAAGTCATGGGCAAAGGCTGAGAAGCAGGGATTTAAAGTATATACAGCAGCAGAAGCTGCAAAGCAGGCTGATATCATCATGATCCTTATCAATGATGAGTTACAGGCTGATATGTACAAGAAAGATATCGAGCCAAACCTTGAGCCAGGTAACATGTTAATGTTTGCTCATGGTTTCAATATCCACTTCGGATGTATCAAACCACCAAAGGATGTCGATGTAACAATGATCGCACCAAAGGCTCCAGGTCACACAGTACGTTCAGAGTACCAGGCAGGAAAAGGAACTCCTTGTCTTGTAGCAGTAGAGCAGGATGCAACAGGTAAAGCCCTTGAGATGGCACTTGCATATGGTCTTGGAATCGGTGGAGCAAGAGCCGGACTTCTTGAGACAACATTCCGTACAGAGACAGAGACTGACCTCTTCGGTGAGCAGGCTGTACTTTGTGGTGGTGTATGTGCTCTTATGCAGGCTGGTTTTGAAACACTTTGCGAAGCAGGTTATGATCCAAGAAATGCATACTTCGAGTGTATCCATGAGATGAAACTTATCGTAGACCTTATCTACCAGTCAGGTTTCGCAGGAATGAGATACTCTATCTCTAACACAGCTGAGTATGGTGATTACATAACAGGTCCAAAGATCGTTACAGAAGATACAAAGAAAGCTATGAAGCAGATCCTTACAGATATTCAGGATGGTTCATTTGCTAAAGAATTCTTACTTGATATGTCACCAGCAGGACGTCAGGTACACTTCAAGGCTATGAGAAAGCTTGCTTCTGAGCATCCATCAGAGAAAGTCGGCGAAGAAATCCGTAAGCTTTATAGCTGGAACAACGAAGAAGAGAAGTTCATCAACAACTAATATAAAAACTAATGTGAATAACGTAAGTTACATAGAGAGCCCCCTGTGCTGTTGCACAGGGGTTTGCTATTTTATGGTTATAGTATGTACTAGTCACCATATGTTTTATACTTGATACTTAATGAGAAAGAGTTTTGCACTTGAACATATGAAACGATTTGGTTATTTTGCATTCTGTTATTTAATTTATAGTATCATTTCAATTATTATAGGAATTCCATATGGGATAGATATAGCAGTTGCAGGAATGGGTATCGTCGTTGCGGCTGTCAGTACGGTTACGATTAAATTATAGGTATGACCATACGAAATGTTCACCAGTCTCCAACTATAATGACCATTTCCTTTTACTCCAAAATCGTCAAAACCCGGTGGATGCACTGATTATAAGTGTATCCACCGGGAAGTTATATTGAAATATATAAAATTTTACTTAAAAGTTAATTGAGTTACCGAAAGCCTGTACATAATAACCCTGTGAATTATCTTCATAGAAATCATAACTTATTGCATTATTACCTTCGTCATTTTTCTTAAGAGTAGTTGGATTGCCAACTGAACTGTTATGAATCATATTGCATGAAGTTTTGTATATTATCACTATGCATTTAATTGTTTAATAACAAATTTATTGTAACATATATATAATATTTCCGCTATATATAATTTAATTTTATACAATATTTACATTAGCATTTTATACAGATTTTTAAATGTTAGAAAATAAAAATCTATTGTAAATCATTATCTAAATTGTTATAATGCTTTCGTAACAGTTCAGCCTGTTACATTATTTCAAGCATATTTCTAAAAAGGTGCTGTCATCTCAGACAGTAATAATTTTTCTAAGAATCTACAATCTAATTATCTAAATTTCAAAGAAATCTATGCTTAAATCTCATTAACTAAATAAGCAGGAGTAACCTGTATAATGTACCCTATAAGATGGACACGACAAGAGAAAGACACCCATCAAGATAGACATTAAGTTAAATGTTGTTAGACAAAAGTGTGGACATTTTAGATTAAACTATAGGTTTAACCATGCGACTTGAATTTGTCATTGTCTTGCTGTAATATAAAATCAATGTATGGGGGTGTCTTCTTTTGTTGTTAAAAAGGAG
>JALERT010000006.1 GCA_022764445.1 Lachnospiraceae bacterium
TATAATAACATTTTCATATATTTTTTTCTAGTTTATGAATAATTTTCTATAAATGTTACAAAAATATATATAAAGTGAATAAACTTAATATTTATGCATATAATTTGTAATAGATTTGTAACAATATTAAAAGTAGCAAAAGGATGCATATGCTTTTAATCAACATGCAGAAATGGAGAATAAAATGTATAAGATGAACAAATATGCAGTAACAGCAGTAATCTCAGTAGGAATGGTTTTACTTCCTGCCGTAAGTGATGCAGCTGTTGTCAAAGCACCTGGAGCAAAAACACCATACACTGTGGAGGAAAGAGTCGTTATATTAAATGATATGGCACCGGGTGTATCGTACCAGGTAAACAAAAACAGAATTAATTCACTTAAATCTATAAGGAAAGAAAGAGTGAAAACCGAGCAGGCAGCAGCAATCAAAAGAAGCTGCGGTGTAAGCGTTTCAGAAGAAGACAGAAAAATCCTCGAGCGCATTGTAGAAGCTGAGGCAGGTGGAGAGGATCATAAAGGAAAAGTTCTTGTAGCCAATGTAGTATTAAACAGGGTAAAAAGCAAAAAATTCCCTTCAACTATAAAAGAAGTAGTATTTGCACATCGTGGCTCAGTATATCAGTTTTCACCGATTCATGATGGAAGATATTATACTGTAACAGTATCAGAAGATACAAAATCAGCAGTAAACGATGCTCTTAACGGCATAGATCCATCACAGGGTGCACTTTACTTCATGGAAAGGGCGATAGCTGATGCTGACAATGTGTCATGGTTTGACCGTGCACTTACAAGACTTTTTAGATATCACTGCCATGAATTTTATGTTTAATTATTGAAATTATAAAAAATATATTGTATACTCAAAGCACTATCGTGTAAAAAATTCAATTTACACATTAGAAAATTTCTTGAAAAAAGTAATTTATAATATACAGGGTTGCTGCTTATGGCGGCGGAATGGAGGAAACAAATGGAACTAATGTATCAGAGTACCAGAAGTGAAGGAAATAAGGTAACAGCATCACAGGCTATTTTAAAGGGGCTTGCAGATGATGGTGGTCTTTTTGTACCTGTAAGTATTCCTAAGCTTGATGTATCTTTAGATAAGATTGCCAAAATGAATTATCAGGAGACAGCCTATGAAGTAATGAAGCTGTTCTTTACAGATTTTACTGAGGCAGAGTTAAAGAATTGTATAGAAAAGGCATATGATTCTAAGTTTGATACAAAGGAGATAGCTCCACTTGTTAAAAAGTCAGATGCCTATTATCTTGAATTATTCCACGGTGCAACTATTGCATTCAAGGATATGGCACTTTCAATTCTTCCACATCTTCTTACAACATCAGCAAAGAAGAACAATATCAAGAACCAGATAGTTATCCTTACAGCTACATCAGGTGATACAGGAAAAGCTGCACTTGCAGGATTTGCAGATGTCGAGGGTACAAGTATAATCGTTTTCTATCCAAAGAATGGTGTAAGTAAGATTCAGGAGCGTCAGATGGTTACACAGAAAGGTTCCAATACATCAGTAGTTGGTATAACAGGTAACTTCGATGATGCCCAGAGTGGTGTTAAAGCAATGTTTAACAATAAAGAGCTTGCGAAAGTTATGGACGAGCATGGCTACCAGTTCTCATCAGCTAACTCTATCAATATAGGACGTCTTGTGCCACAGGTAGTTTACTATGTATATTCATATACAAGACTTCTTGCAAATGGCGATATCAAAGAGGGAGAGCCTGTTAATTTTGTAGTACCTACAGGTAACTTTGGTAACATCCTTGCAGCATTTTATGCTAAGAATCTTGGAATACCTGTTGGAAAACTTATATGTGCTTCTAATGACAATAAGGTATTGTATGACTTCTTTGAGACAGGTGTATACGATAAGAATCGTGAATTTATCCTTACAACATCACCATCAATGGATATCCTTATTTCAAGTAACCTTGAGAGACTTATCTTCAAACTTACAGGTGATGATGCAGCTAAGACAGCCGAAATGATGAAATCACTTGCTACAGATGGTAAGTACTCAATCACAGACGATATGAAAGCTAAGATGAAAGATTTTGTCGGCGGCTGGGCAAGCGAGGAAAAGACAGCGGCAGAGATAAAGAGAGTATACGAAGAATCAGGATATGTTATGGATACACATACAGCTGTAGCTTCTGCAGTATATCATGATTATAAAGAAAAGACAGGCGACACAACTAAGACAATCATCGCATCTACTGCAAGTCCATATAAATTCGGTACAAGCGTTATGGGTGCCATCGATGATAAATATAAGGGTATGGATGATTTTGCACTTATCGATGAGCTTTGCAAGACATCAGGTGTTGCAATTCCAAAGGCAGTAGAAGAGATTCGTACAGCCCCTGTTCTTCATGATACAGTATGTGAAACTGCTGACATGCAGAAGACAGTCGAAAAGATACTTGGATTATAATTACAGATAACATAAAGATTTTATTTAACAAAAACAGTAATGAGCAGGGTAACTTGTGAATTACTGTTTTTTCTCGTAACAGTTACGTATTCCATTCACTTTTATTCGCAAGGAAATCCGTAACTGAACTGTTACGGATTTTCCGCAAGGATGCTGAAAAAAATTGTTGCAATGTAAGAAAGAATGTGATATTCTATCAAGGTACGTTGTGTGTTGACGTGATTATTATAACAAACAACACAGGAAACTATAAAAAGCACGTATGCGGATTTCGTATCGGTGCCCATGTGGTCTTACGTTTGGAAGCATACGGAAGCAGCAAAACCAATTTGGAGGTAAAAACATGAGCGTTATTTCAATGAAACAGTTACTTGAAGCAGGTGTTCACTTTGGACATCAGACAAGAAGATGGAACCCTAAGATGGCAGAGTACATCTACACAGAGCGTAATGGTATCTACATCATCGACTTACAGAAGTCTGTAGGAATGGTTGATGCAGCATACAATGCAGTAAAAGATATTGTAGCTAATGGTGGTTCAATCCTCTTTGTCGGTACAAAGAAGCAGGCACAGGATTCTATCAAGACAGAAGCAGAGCGTTGTGGAATGTACTACGTAAACGAGAGATGGTTAGGTGGTATGCTTACTAACTTTAAGACTATCCAGACACGTATCAAGAGATTAAAAGAGATCGAGACAATGTCAGAAGATGGTACATTTGATGTTCTTCCTAAGAAGGAAGTTATCGTTCTTAAGAAAGAATGGGATAAGCTTGAGAAGAATCTTGGCGGTATCAAAGAGATGAAGAAACTCCCTGATGCTATCTTTGTTGTAGATCCTAAGAAAGAAAGAATCTGTATTCAGGAAGCACATACATTAGGTATTCCTCTTATCGGTATCGCAGATACTAACTGTGATCCTGAGGAACTTGACTATGTTATCCCTGGTAATGATGATGCTATCAGAGCCGTTAAGCTTATTGTTTCTACAATGGCTGATGCAGTTATCGAAGCTAATCAGGGTGAGTCTATGGCTGATGAAGAAGCTGAAGCTGAGGCATAAGACATTATATGGAGGAAAAATAAAATGGCAATTACAGCTAAACAGGTTAAAGAATTAAGAGAAATGACCGGCGCAGGCATGATGGATTGTAAGAAAGCTCTTGGCAATACTGACGGAGATATGGATAAGGCAGTAGAATGGTTAAGAGAAAATGGTCTTGCAAAGGCTGCTAAGAAATCAGGTCGTATCGCTGCAGAAGGTATGGTTGCAGTTGATGTTGCAGAAGATGGAAAGACAGCTTCTATCGTAGAAGTTAACTCAGAGACTGACTTCGTTGCAAAGAATGAAAAGTTCCAGAATTACGTTAGAGAAGTTGCAGCACAGGCTAAGGCTACTTCAGCATCTGATATCGAAAGCTTCCTTGCAGAAGAATGGATTGCAGAGCCAGGTCAGACTGTAGATGAGAAGTTAAAAGCTATGATCGCAGTTATCGGTGAGAATATGAACATCCGCCGTTTTGAAAAAATTACAACAGATGGTCTATTGGTTTCTTACATCCATGCAGGTGGTAAGATTGGTGTTTTAGTTGAAGCTGCTACAGATTCAAACAGTGATGCTGTTAAAGAGTGTCTCGTAAACGTTGCTATGCAGATTGCAGCTCTTAATCCTAAGTATGTATCATCTGATGATGTAGATGAAGAATACAAAGAGCATGAAAAAGGTGTACTTCTTGCACAGGCTAAGAACGATCCTAAGAACGCTAACAAGCCTGACAATATCATTGAGAAGATGATTATCGGTCGTCTTAACAAGGAATTAAAAGAAGTTTGTCTTTTAGAGCAGGAATACGTTAAGGCTGAGAATAAAGAAAACGTTAAGACATACATCCAGAACGTAGCTAAGGCTGAAGGATGCTCAATCGAACTTAAGAGATTTGTTCGTTTTGAGACAGGTGAAGGTCTTGAAAAGAAAGAAGAAGATTTCGCAGCTGAAGTTGCAGCACAGATGGGTAACTAAGAAAAATTAGCGATGGCTTTACATGATTAAAAAAGACAGTAGTACCGAAAGGTACTGCTGTCTTTTTCCTATTAATATGAGTATCTGTTACTGTACAGACGCAAGCTTGACACTTGCTGTCAAGCTATGCGCCAATAAATAAATTGTGTCAGATTACAGCCCCATGCATCGAAGATGCATTTAAAATGGGCTGTAATCGTTACTGTAGCACCGTAGGTGTGTACAGTAACGATTATCTGTTTAAAGATACAATCATACACTAATAATCTTTCAATTTTAAATATAATAGTATATAATTGAAAATGCAGGAATACAAATCCCTATTATTCAATTAATTTAAAGGATAAGAGGAGAAAAAAAGAGCCGCTTCTATTACAATATGCTGCTGGAAGGATCAGTTGGGGATATGATATCAGTAAAAGATATGATATCTCAGGGGGTTATAAAGTACATTGGAATGGATGTCACATTACAAAGTGATATCAAAAAAACCAACGGAACTCTCTCCGAAGATAAAAAGACAGCACACTGGGAATTTAATGGAAAAAATATAAGAAAAGTGTAAACGCATACATAAAGGATAATGTAAAATTAAAAATTATAAAACTTAATAATAAAAGTGTAAAGCTGACAAACTCAAGACTTGTCAAAAAAGGAAAGTATAAAAATTATTATAAAGTAAATGTATCTAAAAAAGGTACAAACAAAATCATTGCAACAGATGCAGCAGAAAATAAGAAAACAGTTACATTTTAGTGGCACCATGACCTTTAACGGAAAATTTTTGAGTGGCAAGTGAGGTAACTGTAACGGAGGCGATGTAGGGTGAAATTATGGTGTGAGATTGTTATACTTATGAATAGGTTTGACATATGACATTGGAGGTAAGAAAATGGAATATATTAAACGATTTGTTGAAGAGGATTTTAAGGAGTGGAAAGAAAGATATAGTAGGTTTGCTCTAGAGGTGGTAGGGTGTAGACAGGTTGGAAAAACAACAACTGTTCTTCATTTTGCCAAAGAAAATTATGATACAGTGATTAGTATAAATGTTGGAGCTGATACTAACATCTTTTTATTAGAACAAGCCAATGAACATAATGTTGTTGATGCTTTGTCAGAATACTGTAGGCGTAACGGAATAACTTTTGTTAATGATAGGCGCACTGTCTTAGTAATGGACGAGATACAGGAAAGTAAGATGTTATATGAGCGTATTAGAATTTTTAATAGATGTTTGGAGTGTGATGTAATAGTAACTGGGAGTTACTTACAAAAAGCTAGATCGTACTTTCAGCCTATGGGAGATATAATGAAGATCGAGATGTTCCCTTTAAGCTATGAGGAGTACTTGGAATACTTTGGATTATACAAACCGTACAAGACTAGTTCGACCGAACAATTGTGTGATAAGTATTTAAATGAGTTCAAAGCAGTATATGAGTTATACTTGCAGGTGGGTGGTTATCCTTCTGTGTTTATTTCTTATTTGGAGAAAAATTCTATTGATAAAAATTTTGAAAATTTAATTGATATAATATTTGCTGAGTTTAAAAATAATGCAGACAGAGGTGCTGATTTTGATAAAATTGATCAGATGTTTAGGGCGGCTTGTAAATTTTTGTGTAATGAGAAAAAAGGGAATAGAAGGGTTGTAGAAACAATTTCTAAATTGACTGAGCAGGATAAATCAAAAAGAATTTCTTCTAAAGAATGTAATAATTTATTAGCATGGATGGTAGAAGCTCATATAATAAATTATTGTGGCAGATATGATTTACGAACAGAAGAGTTTTATCCATCAGAAAGATTTTATTTTGAGGATGTCGGTCTATTTAACTACTTGTGCAAAATGTATGGGATTAGGCAGGCAACAATTGATGGAATCCTTGCTGAGACTTTTGTATTTAAGAGTTTAGCAGAGAAGAACTTTAGTGAGAGATTTTACGAGGAGCGTCCAGCTTTTGCTACTGATGCTGATTACGAATTGGATTTTTGTGTAAGATCAAAAATTGATGATAAGCTTTATGGGATAGAAGTGAAGTCTGGAAATGGACAAGGTGTTTCTGCTAATAAAATGCTAGAAGATAGAAAAATTGATTATGTGGTATTTGCTAAAGGGACTGGCTCAGTTGGTGAAGTAGGTGAAAAATACACAATTCCTATTTTCTTCTTTAATAAGTTTACTTTTGACAAAGGCGGTGTTGTAGAGAGAAGAGAATTACCTAGAATAGATAAGGATACTTTTAAGTATCTTGATGCTTTCTAGAGTTTCATTTTGAGTTAGATGAAAGAAATAAATAAACCTTAAGCATTTAGGGTGAGTCATACTAGTCTTACCGGACTGCAGGAAGTACTTGTCTGATAATTAGAGAGGAGTATTTTATGAGAATAGTTGATAAGAGCAATTATGAAAAATATCTTGCAGATAACGAAGTAAATTCTGCATGGAAAAAACGTGATTTCTTCAAATGATGACTCACGTAAGAAACAGTTTTATTTATTCGAGTGCAAACACCGATATAAAGTGAATTTGTATAATGAAAACTGGTCTATTGTGAATGGTAAAGTGGATGAAGCTTTAAAAGAGAGATTCCCGGATAGTGAGATCTGTGGCAGATTTATCATTCATCCTGGAGAAAATGATTGGCAGACACATATTTCCGGAAAAGAAGTGGCTGTTGTTAATCAGGATGATTATCTGTACAAATATTATAATTTTAATGAGTTAAAAAATTCCTTTCAAAATCGATGAAAAATAAAGAAATCCATTCCAAGTAGACATGGTCATGCTTCTTATGTTATTATTGTAAGAAATTTAGTGCGTGAGGTTTAGCAAAAATGTGAAAGTGGTGATAAAGTGGAGTACATTGAAAGATTCATTGAGAAGGATTTTAAAGAATGGAAGGACTCAGCAAACGATTATGTTCTTGAAGTAGCTGGGTGCAGGCAGGTAGGGAAAACTACGGCTGTTCGTCATTTTGCTGAACAAAATTATAAAAATGTGATATATGTTGATGTTGTTTCTAAAGATAACACTAAAATTTTAGAACGAGTAGATGAATACAATGTTGAAGAAAGCTTGAGGAGTTATTGTAAACTTAAAGGACTTGATTTTACAAATGATAAAGATACTGTTTTGATCTTAGATGAGATTCAGGATAGTAAGGCTTTGTATGAGCGTATACGAATATTTAATCGTTGTTTAAACTGTGATGTTATTGTTACAGGTAGTTATTTACAAAAGACTAAGAATTATTTTCAACCAGCAGGAGACTTGTTTTGCATTCGAATGTATCCATTATCTTTTGAAGAGTATTTAAATTATTTTGGCCTCTACGAATATTATTGTGATTCTTCTGTGGAACAGATTTGTGCAGAGCGATATGATGATTTCAAAGAAGTATATGATTTATACTTAAGAATTGGTGGCTATCCTTCTGTCTTTAATGCATACTTAAGAGGTAGGTCTTTAGATAATGCTTTTGAAGCTTTAATAAATACATTTAAAAGTGAGTTTAATGTGAGGATTACCAGAGGTTCAGATGTTGATAAAATAGACCAGATGTTCTCTGCTATTTGTGATATAATTTGTCGTGAGAAAAAAGGTGATTCTCGTATAGTTGATAGTTTATCCAAAATGACTGAACAAGAAGTATCGAAAAGAATATCAACAAAGGAGTGTAATGACTTACTCGCATGGATGTCAGCTGCTCGATTGATTAATTATTGTGATAAGGTTGATTTAAGTACAGGTCGTTTATATCCTTCTGAAAGATTTTATTTTGAGGATACCGGATTATTTAATTATATCTGTGAGCAAAACTTTATAGATTCCAGGAGTGCAAATGGGGTTTTAGCAGAAACTTTTATTTACAAGCAGTTATCAGAAAATAAGTTCTCTAAGAGATTTTATCGAACAAGACCTTCTTTTGCAATCAATGCTTCATACGAACTAGATTTTTATGTGCGTTCAAAGATTGATGATAAAGTTTATGGCATTGAAGTGAAGAGTGGCGATAGTATAGGAATATCTATTTCTAAGATGCTAGAGCAACATCAGATTGATTTTGCTGTATATGCAAAAGGTGATTGTAAGTGTGGTGTAGATGAACAAAAATATACACTGCCAGTATTCCTATTCAATAAGTTCACGTTTGATAAAGGAGGTGTGGTTGAGAGAGCTCCATTACCTAAACTTACTAAAGATTCTTTTAGGTCAAAAAGTAACAGATAAACAGATTCTTTTTTCTTGAAAATACTCACATAATAGGTTATGATTAAGTTACTCATATATTAGGAAAAATCCGTTATATGAAGTAAATTGGGAAAGGAGAAGAAGGAAAGACAAAAAAAGGTAAAGCAAAAATTTTTTATTAAAAGGGGGAAATTATGAAGAAATTTTTATCAATGCTGTTAATGCTTGCGCTTGTTATTACAATGACAACGGGATGCATGCAGATGACAGGAAGTATTGTTGCCAATGAAGATAATAGTATCAGTATCCATACAAAGGTCTGCTTTGATAAAGAAATCATAGACAATAATGGCAATAAGGATGTGATTATGGGTAACACATCTGATTTGAAAGTAGAAACGATTGATGGAAAAGAGTATTATGTTGATGAGGAAGATGAGACGTATAGTCAAAAGGAATTAAAGAAAGAGTTTTCTACTATGCTTATTGATAAGAACCGTTTTTATTATGGTATATCACAGGAAGGATTGCTTGAAAATAATGGCGATACATCCATAAATGAAATAATTTCCAAAGACGCAATAAGTTATGTGGGAATGGATGTAACATTGCAGGCTCCTGTTACCAAGACTAACGGAACTATTTCAGAGGATAATAATAATACAGTACACTGGGAAATCAAACCAGGTAATGAGATTTCGACTGAGTGGTATGCTTATACTGATGATTCAAAGTATACACTTGAAAAGGACCGTAAGACAGTAAAGGCATTATATGCTGAAGAAAAGGAAAAGCAGGAGATTGCAAATGATAAAACTGCTCCTGTAATAAAGGGTGTTACCAACGGAAAAACATATAAGAAAAGCGTAAACGTATATATAAAAGACAATGTAAAACTTAAAAGCATTAAGCTTAATAATAAAAGTGTAAAGCTTACATCCTCAATACTTGTCAAAAGCGGAAAGTATAAGAATTACTACAAAGTTAAGGTAACAAAAAAAGGAAAAAATAAAATAATTGCCCAGGATGCAGCAGGCAATAAGAAAACAGTTTCATTTAAGATTAAAAAATAAGAAATAAGATATCGTATTATATAATCCCTATGTATCATTTTTGGTACATGGGGATTTTTGCACTTGAAACTGTGATAATTAAATAGTAAAATGAGTTATCGAAACAAAGGGGTAAAAGCATTAATAATGATGTTAAAGACTGATTATGAAATGTGGGGTACTGCCTGTGGTGATAACTGTGCTAAGTGGATTTTAAAAATAGCAGAGAAAAAAGATATTACGGTTAGCTTTGAACATTTAATGAATTTTCCAGAAGATATTAAAGCAGAAATAGTTAATACAGGAAAGATTGTAAACAATGACATGGAATTTATGCTGGAGGTGCTTAGATATGGTTTTAAAAATAAAGAGTGCTAATGGTATAAGCTATGAAATAGATGTATTGGGTAAATACACTTTAGTAATTGGAAAATCAGGTACCGGAAAGACCTACTTTACTGATTTAGTAAGTGCATTAAAAGATAATGTGGTAACGTTACAAAGTCCTTTAAAAGTACATCTAATACCTGCAGAAGCAGAGCCATCCATACTACAAAAATTCCATAATACAGTTCTTATAATGGATGAATTTTGTGAGCTTTTAAGACATCCTGAAATAGGTAGATTAGTTAAAAAGTCTGAAAACTATTTTGTAATAATTTCCAGACAAATTTTTTCATGGCTTCCTGTTAGTGTGGATAGCGTCTATGTTTTAAAGAATTCTGGTAAGCATCACAAGGCTGTGCCATTGTGTCATAGAATGTTACCAGATGATATAAGAGAAGTTGATCTTGTTTTAACAGAAGATATTAGTCACAAAATTTCATACAGTAAAGAAAAATTACCAAATTGTATGCATTCAAAGCGGGACTGCTCAAGATGTTCCAATAATGATGTATGTAATTTTAAAACGAATAAGTCTTCTGAAGAGTTGGAAAATGACTTACATACAGTATCCTTTTCTAAGGCGTGCGATTTTTTGAAAGATTATTATCAAATAATAGGAGAAACATTTGCTTCAAAGTGCAAGAAATTAGCCCAAGTAAGAAATGGATTTATACATTATTCCACTACTATTAGATATATTGATGTGGTTACATTTTTGCATATTTATAAAAAATGTGTTTGCTTATTTGAAGAAGAACTGAAAAATAAACCAGTATATGATATAGAAGCATTGTTGGCAGATGAAGATATAGGGAAAATATATTATAATATGGATATAGTTACATATTGTAATGCAAAAAAGATTTGCAAAGAAGCCATATGTAGAAATATTTTTAATAATGAGATATTTTTACATATAGTTGGATTTGTTATAGATAATTATAATGACGAGTTAATAGATATATGTCCGGAAGATTGTGAAAAGATAGAAAGCTTGTTTTTTCAAAAATATTCAAAATTATATGGAAATAATTTGAAAAAGAAACACTAAGAATTTAGAGAAGTATATAAAATTATGCTTGACGCTGAGATTATATATGAAGATTATGAAATGTATGATGACAAACTTTCTACTTTAATGGTAACTGAATGGGTATTAGAAGAAATTGAAAATAGGTGGGATGAAATGGAACAAAGAAGACGTTTGGCTTGTAATAAGAGCGTAAAGAGCGTTATACAATCAATGAGAAGAGATTATGAGGATGATTGGTGGAGTTAAGCATGGCATTATAAAAGAAAGAACAAAAATTCACACTGTTTTCAACAGAACGGAAAGGAACGTGATTATTATGAAGAAATTAGGAATCGTGATGGGAATAGCTTTAGCTGCTTTAACTTTAGTTTCATCAGTAAACCCAACAACAGCTGACGCAAAAGCAAAGTACGTAACAACCAAGCAGGCTGGCAAGAAAATCGTTGCTCTTCAAAAGAAAGCTTACAAGAGCAAAAAGAAAGTTTCTACAACTTTCAAATTCAAAGCAAAGAGTGAAAATATCTATTATCTATGCGTGGGAGTAAATATAATTTTGTAACCACTATTTGCAACTACAATTATTAAGTGTGTTAAATTTATTATTATGTCTATTTTTGATTAAAAGGTTCACTTTCTGCAAGGAATATTGATTATTGAAAAAGGAACGATATGCTAAGGCTGAGGAGGCAAGAGTATATAGAGTTCTAATTTTCTTTTTGGGTAATTGCAGTAGTTAAGTATAAAAGGAAAATCAATGAAATTGAAAAACAGTACGTGCTTCAAAACACAGCGTTACTGACAAATAACACTCATTCTGCTATTATATCAGTAACAAAAAGGAAAGACGAAAAATAAAGAAATCCATTCCAAGTAGACAT
>JALERT010000031.1 GCA_022764445.1 Lachnospiraceae bacterium
TATAATAAATTAAAAAGTTTAACAGCTTGTGATTAGAAGTAAGGAGATGCAAAAGGATGAAGAAAAAATTAATTATTGTATTAATTACAAGTCTTTTAATGTTTGCTGCCATGGGAGGGCTTCTATGGAAAGCGAGCCAGACTTCCAAAATGCTTGAAAAAGAGGAAAGGGAGAAGGTTCTTGAAGAAAAAGACCTTTTAGAAAATCAGACAGGTAAAGCAATTGATAGTGTGAAAAATGTTGATATAGTTCCACTATATATATCAGGTAAGAATAAGAATGTAATTACTGTTAAGTATAATTCAGTAAAAGATATTTACGATCCTGAAAAATCAGCTGCTGCTGAAGAAAATATTACTAATATAAAAAAGAAATCATCATTTTCTACTGCCAATCCTTTGTGGGCGTATAATCCTTATGGTACTAACCGTTCGTCCATGTATGTTTACTTTAAGACAGAGGGAAAATGTTACTGTAAATATACTGTTTCAGTAAAGGACAGTAAATTCCCTGATTTTACAAGAACACTTATAAATGGAGGAGCCGGTAATATTTCAAAAGAGCATGAGTATCAGATAATTGGTCTTGTGCCCGGAAAAACCAACTATATAACCCTTAAGCTTTACAACAAAAATGACGAACTTTCACAGTCTTTAACATACAGTATCACTATGCCAAAAAGCAGCTGTAATGCAAAGACTATGATTAAGAGCAGTACAGGTTACAGCAGAAAAGAAATTCAAAATGGTCTTTTTACAATATTCGGAGAGGGAAGAAGTGTAAAAAAGACTTCTACGAAGATTGTAACTAAAAAAGTCGTTGTCAAAGGGAAAAAACGGATAAAACGCGTAAAAAAGACTGTCACAAAGAAAGTGAAGAAATACGCAATTCTTTTATATGACAATTCAGGTGTTCTTCGTGGTGAGATACCACTGGACGGATACTGTGGAAGAAATGTTGAGAATATATATGATAACATCGTCTATGCATGTGCCAATAATAAGATTACAGAGGTTAATTCACTTGGACAGGTTGTAAAGACATTCAGGATTAATGGTTATAAACAGTCAGGTGAATTTGCATACGATGGATTCGGTAATATTTACGTCATTGCTACAGAGGTTGGAAGAAAGAGTGTACCAAACAGCAAAGTTATTAAGATTGAGCTTGAATCAAAGAAAACAAGTGTTGCACTTGATATGAATGGACTTTTAAAGAGTGTCTATAAATCTGCCGTTAAAAAATCAGGAAAGAGCAATCCTGACTGGATATGTCTTAACTCCATCCAGGTAGCAGGAACCAATAAACTCTTATTAAGTTCACAGAAGCTTTCAAGCATATTCAAGGTAAGCAGTGTAAACAGTCTTCTTCCAAAGATTGATTATATAATATCAGACAGTAAGATATGGAAGAACAATAAAAAGCTTAAAAGGAAAGTTCTAAAAAAAGCAGCTATGGAGAGTGCTGATGCAACACCTACACCGGAACCTACAGAGACTTTCAAATCAATACTGGATACTAAAAAGAGTAAGCCTGATATATTCCCTTCACAGTATGGACAGAATGCAATTAAGAGAACTTCCTCATCATCGCTTGCAGAAGGTCAGTATTATCTGAGCATGCTTAATAATAACTCAGGAAGTTATTCTAAAGGCGGTGGCAAATCATATTATTACAGTTATATCGTCGATGAAAATGCAAGGACATATATGCTCTCCTCAAAGAAAGCATTTAATAAGACAAGTAAGAATGGTAACGTAGTCAAGAAAGACGGAATATATTTGTATTGTGATTCAGGTAAAAGATGTTTTTCAGAATCAGATGATGATGGAAAACTTATAAAGAAATTTAATTATGATACAGGAATTTACCGTGTTTATAAAAAAGACTGGAAAAACTTCTGGTTCTACTAATATTTAAAAAGTTGACCTGTCTTTACAAAAGTTATATAATGTTTCACAGTGTTTTACGGTTTTATCTTTTAAACCTCACATCATAACAGATAAAAGAAAGGATATCATTATGGATACATTAGCATTAAAAAGAACTGCCAATGAAATACGTAAAGGCATTGTAACATCTGTACACAGCGCAAAATCCGGTCATCCCGGTGGATCACTGTCAGTAGCCGAGTTATTAACATACCTTTACTTTGAAGAGATGAATATTGATCCTAAGGATCCTGACAAGGAAGACAGAGATCGTTTTGTATTATCAAAAGGTCATGTAGCTCCTGCTTTATATTCAACACTTGCACAGAGAGGATTTTTCCCGGTAGAAGATTTAACAACACTTCGTCACGTCGGATCATATTTACAGGGACATCCTGATATGAAGAATATACCGGGAGTAGATATGTCAAGCGGATCACTTGGTCAGGGAGTTTCTACGGCAGTTGGTATGGCACTTTCTGCCAAACTTGACAATTCATCTTATCGCGTATATACACTTCTTGGAGACGGTGAGATTCAGGAAGGTCAGGTGTGGGAGGCATCTATGTTTGCCGGTTCACGTAATCTTGATAACCTTACTGTTATAGTTGATAATAATGGTCTTCAGATAGATGGAAAGATTGAAGATGTCTGCTCTCCATATCCTATCGCAGATAAATTTAAAGCATTTAACTTCAATGTAATTGAGATTGATGCACATGATTTTGAGCAGATAGCAGACGCATTTAAGAAAGCCAGAGAAACAAAAGGTATGCCTACAGCTATTATCGCTAAGAGTATAAAAGGAAAAGGTGTCTCATTTATGGAAAATGAAGCAGGCTGGCATGGAACGGCACCTAATGATGAGCAGTATGCTCAGGCAATGGCAGACCTTGATAAAATCGGTGAAAGCTTAAAATAAGCGGATAGGAGGATAAAATGGCAGACGTAAAGAAAATTGCTACAAGAGAAAGTTATGGAAACGCATTAACAGAACTTGCAAAGGAGTATCCAAATCTTGTTGTACTTGATGCTGACCTTGCGGCAGCTACTAAGACAAGTATATTTAAGAAAGAATATCCTGAAAGACATATAGATTGTGGTATTGCAGAGTGCAACATGGTAGGCATTGCAGCAGGTCTTGCAGCTACTGGTAAAATACCATTTGTAAGTTCATTTGCAATGTTCGTTGCAGGACGTGCTTTTGAACAGGTTCGTAACTCTGTAGGATATCCAAAGTTAAACGTAAAGATTGGTGCAACTCATGCAGGTATATCAGTAGGTGAAGACGGCGCAACACACCAGTGCTGTGAAGATATTGCTCTCATGCGTGCAGTTCCGGGTATGGTTGTAATCAATCCTTCAGATGATGTTGAGGCAAAGGCAGCAGTAAGAGCAGCAGTTGAATATAAAGGACCTGTTTACTTACGTTTTGGAAGACTTGCTGTACCTGTAATCAATGATAAACCTGATTATAAATTTGAACTTGGTAAGGGTGTCGTACTTCGTGAGGGTAAAGATGTTACTCTTATCGCAACAGGTCTTGAAGTATCTGAGACACTTGATGCGGCAGAGAAGCTTGCAGCAGACGGAATAGATGCTAAGGTTATCAATATCCATACTATAAAGCCGCTTGATGAAGATTTAGTAGTTGCGGCTGCAAAGGAAACAGGCAAAGTCGTTACTATAGAGGAACATTCTGTAATCGGAGGACTTGGAAGTGCAGTCTGTGACTGTCTTTGTGAAAAGGCTCCTACAAAGGTTCTTAAAATTGGTATCAATGATGTTTATGGAGAATCAGGTCCCGCTGTTGAACTTATCAAAAAGTACGGCTTAGACAGCGAAGGAATTTATGCTAAAGTAAAAGAATTTATGAAATAATGTGTTACAGTTTATACTATATAATATATTGAGTAGTTTTGAATCTTATATAATTATGATATAGTATGAACTGCAACGACAAATCAAAAAATAACGGGCTGGCGTACAAAGGTGCACCGGCCTGATTTTACATGATAAATGAAATGATGAAAGGACAGACAGATGGATAGCTACAAGGTTAAAAAGATACAGTCCAAACCCAATATCTGTGTAGAAGTTCCAGGCTCAAAAAGTATAACCAACAGAGCATTACTTATGGCTGCCATGTCTGATGGCAGGACTGTTCTTGATGGCGTGCAGTTTAGCGAAGACTCTTCATATTTCCTTGAGGCATTAGAATCACTTGGTTTTAATGTAGAGACCGACAAAAAGAATTGCCGCGTCATAATAGAAGGTCTTGGTGGTAAAATTCCAGAAGATAATGGCGATATATATGTAGGAAGTGCCGGTACGGCTGCAAGATTTCTTACAGCGTTTGTTGCTATGGGAGACGGAATATACAAAGTGGATTCATCAGAGCAGATGAAAAAAAGACCTATGAAGGAGCTTTTCATTGCTCTTGAGCAGCTTGGAGCACGTTTTGAATGGCTTGAAGATGAGTATTCATTTCCTGTTAAAGTATACTCTATAGGATACAACATTTCATCAGGAAATGAAGATATAAAAGAAAAAGCCGATATAGATTTAAATATAGACAGGAGCAGTCAGTTCCTAAGCGCTCTTCTTATGGTTACACCACTCAGATTTAAAAGGACAAAGATTCATCTGACAGGTAAAAGAAGTGCAAGATCCTATGTGGCTATGACAGAACAGATGATGAAACAGTTCGGCCATAAAGGAGTAGAAAAGGTTGATAATGATACATATGAGGTTGAAAAAGGAGAATATAAGGCACAGATGTATCATGTCGAACCAGACGTATCGGCAGCATGTTATTTTTATGCAATGGCGGCAGTAACAGGCGGCAGGGCAAAAGTAAAGCATATGGTTAAGGACTCACTTCAGGGAGACATGAAGTTTATAGAACTTCTTAAAGATATGGGATGCAGCATTTCATGGAATGAAACCCTTGAACTGACAGGACCACCTGATGGAAATCTAAAAGGTATCAGTGTCAATATGAGCGACTTCTCAGACCAGGTTCTTACACTTGCAGCTATAGCACCATTTGCCTCCGGTAAGACAGAGATAAATGGCGTCGGTCATATAAGAGGTCAGGAGTCTGACAGATTACATGTAATAGCGACAGAGCTTGGAAGAATGGGTATAAAGTGTGAAGAAAAAGAGGATGGAGTAATAATTTATCCCGGTATGCCAAAGCCATGCAGAGTCAATACTTATAATGACCACAGGGTAGCAATGTCATTTGCCGTTACGGGGCTTATGGCAGATGGAATAGAGATAACCAATCCATCATGCTGCAGTAAAACTTTTGCATCATACTTTGAAGTTTTCGATTCTATAACATCTGATCAGGATTAAGATTATATTTGGTTACTGTCATAACCATATGTATGTGTGGCAATAAAAATAAATCCTGATATAAAATACAATATTACAGAATGGAGATTATAATGAAAAAGATAGTTGATTTATTACAGGAAGAAATAAGCAAAGCTTTTGAAAAGGCGGGTTACGATGCCAAATATGCAAAGGTAACGGTTTCAAACAGACCAGATCTTTGCCAGTACCAGTGTAACGGTGCCATGCCTGCTGCTAAGGAGTATCATAAAGCTCCTATACAGATAGCAGGCGATATAGTAGAGGCAGTTGGTGACAGCAGTACATTTAAAGAGATAGCTGCACAGGCACCCGGATTTATCAATATGGTAGTAAGTGATGAATTTATTGCAGATTATATCAATAAGATGAATGAAAGTGAGACATTCGGATGCGACAAGACAGACGAGCCAAAGACTATAGTTATTGATTATGGCGGAGCTAATGTTGCAAAACCACTTCATGTAGGTCATCTTCGTTCTGCCGTAATAGGTGAAAGTATTAAAAGGACAGCACGTTTTCTTGGACATAAGGTAATAGGAGATGTTCATCTTGGTGACTGGGGACTTCAGATAGGTCTTATAATAACAGAGCTTAGCAAGCGTAAGCCTGAACTCGTCTACTTTGATGAAAGCTATGAGGGAGAATATCCAAAAGAAGCTCCATTTACAATGGCAGACCTTGAAGAAATTTACCCATATGCAACAGGACGTTCAAAAGAAGATCCTGCATACAAGGAAGAAGCACAGCAGGCTACAGCAGAACTTCAGTCTGGAAGAAAAGGATATCTTGCACTCTGGCAGCATATTATCAATGTGTCAGTTGCAGATCTTCGTAAGATTTACACAAAGCTCAATGTAGAATTTGACCTCTGGAAGAAAGAGTCAGATGCACAGCCATATATCCCGGATATGGTACAGTACATGAAAGATGGCGGATATGCCCATATCGATGACGGCGCACTTGTAGTAGATGTAAAAGAAGAAAGTGATACAAAGGAAATTCCTCCATGTATGATTCTTAAATCAAATGGAGCTACACTTTACAATACAACAGACCTTGCTACAATCGTAGAAAGACGTAAACTCTTTGATCCTGATAAGATTATCTACGTCGTTGATAAGAGACAGTCATTATATTTCGAGCAGGTATTCCGCTGTGCGCGTAAGACAAAGATAATAGGTGATGATGTTGATCTTATATTTGTCGGATTCGGTACAATGAACGGAAAAGACGGAAAGCCATTTAAGACACGTGACGGTGGTGTGCTTCGTCTTGAGCAGTTGCTTAAGGATGTCAATGACCAGGTGCTTGAGAAAATGAAAGACAGAGATATGGACGAGGCTTCTATGGCTGATACAGCAGCAAAGATAAGTCTTGCTGCTATCAAATACGGAGATCTTAGCAACCAGGCATCAAAAGATTATGTATTTGATGTAGACAGATTTACTTCATTTGAGGGAAATACAGGTCCATACATTCTTTATACAATTGTTCGTACAAAATCACTTCTTGCAAAAGTTGCAGATAATAATATTACGATAGATGACTCTGTAAAGATTGCAGCACCTGACAATAAGAGTGAGACAGACGTAATGCTGGCACTCTCAAAGTGGTCAGAGACTGTTCAGGCAGCATATGAAGAGCAGGCTCCTCACAAAATATGCCAGTTTGTATATGAACTTTCAGATGCATTCAATAAATTCTATCATGAGAATAAAATCGTAACTAATGAAGACGCAGCTGTAAGAGAATCATATATCAAACTCAGCAGACTTGTTGGCAGGGTACTTGAGAAGGCAATCGATCTTCTCGGTCTTGAAGCACCGGAGAAGATGTAATTACATGTAACAGAATGAAAGATTGAACTGTTGCGTAAATGCATATTATTTTTAATAGCGTAAAATTTAGGGTCAAATATATGTTGACCCTAATATAATACATAAAAATGGAGGCGAATACTGATGTACCGTTTAACATCAAAATTAGTAATTTACAGAAATATAGGAGAGGACAGCATATTATTCAGACTGGCAGATATCTTTCAGCGTTTTGCAACCGGCAAATATGTGAAGGAGGATCTTATCACAGACATATATGAGCAGATACACAGATTGTTAGATATTTCAACCCGCTACGGTTTTGATAAAAACCTGTGGCATAATTATCTTGCATTTCTTCTGGCAATGAGTGAAAACCCATTCACGCTTGTATCAGAAAAGGTTGGAGCCAATGAAGGAACGGTTAATGAGTTTGCCAAAGGTGATTTCCGTATATTTAAGAAGCTTTTTGATTTTGATTTCTCAGAGATTGAAAAAGAGCTTGGTATAGACTGCTTCAGTGTAATACTCAATTACAAAGCTGTAGTTAAGAAAGAGCAGATATTTAACAAGAGTGTCAGTGAGAAGGTTCAGCAGTTAAGTCTCGATATCGAAAAAGCAGAAGACGAGATGCAGATGTATGAAATAGTTACTAACTTCTATAAAGTATATGGTGTAGGCAAGCTTGGGCTCAATAAAGCATTTCGTGTATGTCATGATGAAAATTCAGATGAGATATTATCATCTATAACAACCACAGGTAATATGACACTTGAAGATCTAATTGGCTACGAATCACAGAAGCAGAAGCTTATTGAAAATACAGAAGCATTCGTGGAAGGCAAAAGAGCCAATAACGTACTTCTCTTTGGTGATGCCGGTACAGGTAAATCAACAAGTATAAAAGCCATACTTAACCAGTATTATAGCAGGGGACTTCGTATGATCGAAGTATATAAGCATGAGTTTAAAGACCTGTCACGTATCATCTCTGAGATTAAGAATCGTAATTACCGATTCATCATATATATGGACGATCTTTCATTTGAAGAGTTTGAGATAGAGTATAAATATCTTAAAGCTGTTATAGAAGGCGGTCTTGAGACAAAACCTGAAAATGTACTTATATATGCCACATCCAACAGAAGACATCTCATCAGGGAGACATGGAGTGACCGTTCAGATATGTCACAGGATGAGCTTCACCGTTCAGATACAATGCAGGAAAAACTGTCTTTAGTTGCAAGATTTGGTGTAACAATAGGATATTACAAACCATCACAGCAGGAATACTTCAATATAGTCACTTCACTTGCCAAGAAGTATCCTGAGATAAAAATGTCGGATGATGAATTACGTCTTGAAGCCAATAAATGGGAGCTTAGTCATGGCGGTATATCAGGTCGAACTGCACAGCAGTTTATCAACCATCTTGTCGGTATATCAGATACAGAGGTTTAATGATATAATTTGATTGTCCGAGAGTACATCGTAAAAGAATGGAGGTGTTATATGACAAAAAATCATATTCATTACTTCCATAATAAAACAATACATAAAATAGTCTTCTTTTTATTTATGTCTGCTATATTTATTGGAAGTATGTTTATTGCATCAGATAATGCTGATGCGGCGACGAAAGATTATGCAGGATTTAAGAAGGCAGTCATCAGTGCTTATAAAAATTATAAGACAGTTGTTGATGTTAAGTCGTTTAAGCTATATAAAAATGCAGATAGTGCCGATATAAAAAATGTAATGACAGAAGTTATCAACGAAACACCATATCTTTTTTACACAGGACAGTCATATTCAAAAGAGATAAAAGTAACTACTAATCAGATAACAAGAATTTTTCTAACATATTCAAAAGAATATAAAAAAGCTGATGGAAGTGTTGACAAGGACAAAATAAAAAAAACAAGGGCGAAGATTGATAAGGAGATAAAATCGGCTATGAAACTGGTAAATTCCAGTATGACATCAGTTGAAAAGGCGATGGTATTCCATGATTACATAATATCTTCTACGGAATACAGTAACGCTTCATCAAAGCCTAACCGTAACAGCGAATGTGGTGTTTTCTTAGATCACATGGCTAATTGTCAGGGTTATTCACTTGCATATGGTATTCTTTTGGAGAAAGCAGGCATACCTGTGGATTATGTGACTTCAGAAAAAATGTCACATATGTGGAATCTTATTAAGATAGGCGGTAAATGGTACAATGTCGATGTTACATGGGATGATCCCATAGATTCTAAATCTAAAAAGGATCAGTATGGTCTTGTAAGACACGAATACTTTATGGGAAGCACCAGCTACTTTAAGAAGCATGATCATTCAGGATTCTCGGCATCTAAAGCTTCATCAACGGTATATGACAATAAATACTGGAAAAAAGTAGACAGTGCGTTTCAGTATTATAATGGGAAATGGATATATCTTAATTCATTAGGAATTATGAAAAGAAGTGATATATCAACAGGAAGTGCTTCAAAGTTATATAGTGTAAAGGGAAAGTCACTTATACGTTTTAACAGCAGTAAGTATTATTTCATTGCTAACAATAGCATTTATCTGTATGATGTAAAATCCAATACTGCCAGGGTGGTATGGAAAACATCTTCAAAGTATTCAAGGTCGTATTATATTACACAGATAAAGTATTCTAATGGCAAAATTTATTATCGTGTTCTTAATGGATCAAAGCATACAAGTGGCAGCCTAAAAGTTAAAAGTAATGGATGCGCAGCATAAAAAGGAGGTAGCTGTATGAAAAAAATTAGCAGATTACTGCTTATAACCATTATGGCAGCAGCATTTATTTTTACTGGAAGTAAAGTAATAAGATATGTAAATGCTGACGATGGACAGTCAGTTGCTGTTACCGATATTGATTATGATAAGATGACACTCACAATATCAGGTAATAAAGATACAGCATATTATTTTTCCGACAGTAAGCAAAAAAGCTGGGAGAGAGTATCAGGTGAGACAAAAGACGGAAAGACAACCATGGACATATCATGGATTCCTGTAACTAAGGATTATGTTCTTTCATTAAAGGGAAATGTGTCAACTAAACCTATAACCGTTAAACTTCCAAAGTATAATTCTAAATTTAAGGTTACATACAATAAATTAAAAGGAACTGTCTCATACAGTGGTGTTCCCTCAGATTTTAAAGGAAAAATCCAGTGGCATGCAAGTGGATTTTCAAATTGGAATGAAACACCGGTTACACCTAATGAGACAGAGACAGCGGCTTTTGCTAAAAGTCTGGCATATTATGTAAATGATATGCAGACAGCAAAGATATATTTCAGAACTGAGTCACAGAAGGGTTCATCAGTGACATCAACAGGTGTCAGACCAAGTAAGGTATATGTATTGTCAGTTCCTAAAAAGGCATCTGCTCCAACTATAAAGATTAACGGACAAAGTCTTTGTGCTACAATCCCCGCAGGTGTGCAGTACAGAGTTGTCGGTTCAGGCAACGGCTGGTCAGCAGTTAAAACTGCGTCTTCGGAAATAGCACTTAACGATAGTTCTGCTAATATGCCTGCAGGGGCTTTCTTATCAGAATCTAATCCTAATCCAAAGGATCAGATAGTTGAGTTCAGAGCAGAAGCAAATTCCAAAAATCAGATATCTTCATCTGCATTTGTAAGAATAAATGCACAGGAGAGTAAAGATGCTGTTGGACTTGGCTCAGTAAATCATTCGTTCTTAAGCAGTTCATCAGTTAAAGTGGATTTTGATGTAAAAGCTGAAATGAAGGATAATAAATACGAGTATGCAATTACAAAGCCGGCAGAAGGCAGCACTGATGCTCCAAATCCGGATAAAGATACTAAGTGGAGTGATCTTCAGGTAAAGAGTGAAAAGGCAGAATCTCAAACAAAATATAGCGTAACAAAAACATTTACATCAAGTACATTAAAAACGAATGATAAGCTGTGGATAAGAAGAAAGACTACAGGTACTGCAGGAAGTGATACATATAAAATAGCAAGTCAGGCTTATTCACTTCAAATTGGTTCTTATCCGGGAGCATCATCATCCGGTGATACTGCTCAGGCAATAAAGGCAGTTAAGAATACATGTTATACATCAGATATTTCATTATCATATACTGTAGATGCTAATATAACGGAAGCAAATACGCGCATATCATCTGTAAAGATAAAGGATGATTCTTCATCTGTTGTAACTTTACCGGAAAAATTATCAGATGATGTAAAGTATTATGAAGTACAGTCTCCAATAGAGGGAAGTGTCGTAGATGGTAAAAGAACATATACCCTTAAGATAACTAAGGATGGAATTACATCACTTCTTGCGAATTCAAAGGTTGAAACAGATAAGGTATATTCATTCTATGTAGATTTAGTCAGTGGCGAATCTATTAAGATGAATACAACACTTGAGGTACTTACTGGTTCATCTATAGTTGGAGATAAAGGTTTTACAAAGATAGATGGATATGACAAATCATTGTTCCTTACACTTAATCTTGGTACAAAGATTGCAAAGGATTATGA
>JALERT010000157.1 GCA_022764445.1 Lachnospiraceae bacterium
CATGGTGATGACCGCAGCCGCACTCTCCATCATGATCATGATGATGATGCTCATGATCGTGGTCATGATCGTGATGATGTTCACAGCCACACTCTTCATCATGATGATGTTCATGGTCATGATCGTGATGATGTTCGCAGCCGCATTCTCCATCATGATGGTGGTGATGATGCTCATGCTCATCAATAAGTTCTTTTTCAAGAGAATTAACCTTCTCCATTGCTTCGAGGATATTCTTACCGTTTATATCATCCCAAGGTGTTGTTATAATAGATGCTTCATCATTCTTCTCACGTATCATCTTAAGGCACTTGTCAAGTTTATCCTCTGATACATTCTGTGTACGGCTGAGTATTACAGTACCGGCATATTCTATCTGGTTATTATAAAATTCACCATAATTCTTCATATACATCTTACACTTAGATGCATCTACGACTGTAGCTGTACTGTTAATAACAACTGAATCCCCTGTATTTTTAACGGCTTTTATGACATCTGAAAGCTTTCCAACACCTGATGGCTCTATAATTACTCTGTCAGGATTATATTTGTCAAGAACTTCTTTAAGCGCCTCTCCAAAATCACCTACAAGTGAGCAGCATATACATCCTGAATTCATTTCTGTAATCTGGATACCTGCTTCCTTAAGGAAACCGCCATCAATTCCTATCTCTCCAAATTCATTTTCAATAAGAACAAGCTTCTCACCCTGAAAAGCCTCTGCGATAAGTTTTTTAATAAGTGTTGTCTTACCGGCTCCTAAAAATCCGGAAATAATATCAATCTTTGCCATTTCTAATATCCTTCCTCTCTTTTTCTATATTATAGTTATTATATCGTTACTCTGAGCACCATAGGTGTTAACAGTAACATTATATCAAATGTGTCAAATCAATTGTTACAATTCACACTATATTATCTTTTACTAATGTAGAAAATGTTAGGTGTGAACTGTAACAATTTGTTTAGTTAGCCACTAACGCTTAAACATTCCCTTAGTCGCTTCATACATTGCAATACTTGCAGCAATCGGAAGATTAAGACTGTCTATCCTGTTAGAATGAGGTATTATGACAGATGTTCCTATGGATGCAAATTCATGAGGAAGACCTGTTGCCTCATTACCAAAAATAAGTGAGAAATTTCCCGCCGGTCTTACATCATGAAGGCTTACCTTTGCATCAAGCATAAACGGATAAAGCTCTCTCTCTCCGGCTTCTGAAAGATAATCATCAAAGCTGTCATAGTATACGAAATTGGTAGAAAAAATAGCTCCCATTGATGCACGTACCACCTTCGGATCATATGCATCAACTGCCTGTCTTATTATTGCCATATTATTTAATCCAAACCCTAATGCACTTCTCATGATTGTACCCATATTGCCCGCATTAGAAGGATTGACAAGCACAATATGCGGCTTTTCTTTATCAAGCTTTCCCTCAAACTTACGAAACTCTCCTATTACATAGCAGTTTTCCTTTTGTGACAATACATTAAATATCTTATCCGTATACACAATCTCTATACCGGCTGATTCACATAACTTCTTTATCTTTTCAAGAGTATCACCCTGCTTCATCGCCGAATGTATATATACCTTATTGACATACTCTGTCTTAAACTTAAGAAGTTCAAAAGTGAGCGTAATCCCAAGCGAATACGATACACTGTCTTCTTTTCTGTATCTTTTATATGTTGCCATATCTGCCTCCATACAATTGCAAACCAAAAGAAGAGGATGCATTATAAATGTAACATTTAGCCATACCTCTTCTTTTCCACCTGCATTTCATTAATTATCAGTTAAACTCCACAGCAATGATTATTGATGCATAGCCTGACACCAGGTATCATACCTGCTTCAAAACATCATCAATCATTCTTCAATAAATACATCAATTGATAAGTCACCAACTTCTGACGAAAAAGGAACACTTAAGAACTGTCTGCCACCACCATCATACTCTGAACCAAGGCAATACGTAGGCGGTGTAATATCTATAATTGTGCTACTATTGGCAAAAATAGTTGCAGCATTACCAGCTATCATATTGCCAAGCTCTGATATCGCACTCTGTCCTAATTCATCTATAGTATCAACCGGCATCATAACCATCTTAGAAACTATTCCAAGTGCTGTAACATGGTCGAGATTGAGTACTACCTCACCTGCCAAATCGCCAAAAAGACCAAGTCTTATAAGTGAATTTTCCGATTCATATCCATTGCCTTTCATAACAGGCTTCCCAATCTGTAAATCCAGCATGCACATATCTTTAATAATCTTACATACAGCGACAATAAAGGGGTTAACATGCTCTGCTTTCACGCAATCACCTACCCTTCTGTTATTTGTTTAGTATATCAAATATCTCAGCTTCTGTAAACGACAAAAATATTTATATCTCGAACTCATTCCAGAATTTAGAGCTTATACTTACCTTATCACCGTCAAGCCATTCTGCATATTTATCTTTAAACATACTTGTCTGACGTTCTTCAATTATTTCTTCTTTTCGTGCGTATGTTGAATCCTCATCATAATCATTTACGCAGTAAACAATATAATATCCGCTGTCACCCTCTATAACACTACTTATATCACCTTTTTTCAGGTTAAATGCTGCATCGACAACTTTTTTATCAAGCTTGTCTGTATCCCTGCCACATATAAGCTGGGTTTCTGCACAGTCACTGTTATCTTCAGCAAATACCTGAAAATCCTCAGCCTTAAGTGCCTCTTTGCGAATCTTCTCTGCTCTCTTAAGTGCCTTAGTCTTTGTGGCACTATCCATATTTATAACAGTACCATTCTGGTCTTTTCCATTAGTTATTACTTCAATATACTGAATGGAGATCTGCTTTGCTTCATCATCAGATATGTCTGTATCTGCTTCATCTGTTGCAACATAGAACATTTTATTAGCAAGTATGTTTTCCTCGTAAAGTCCTGCAAGTGACTGAACGCTTAGGAAATAATTTTTCTTATCCTCTTCACTTGCCTTAGCCATCAGTTCCTCCGCATCCTGTACCGCCTCATCCTTTTCTTCGTTGCTAAGCGATACACCTTCATCTTCTGCTGTTTCTTTAATAACCTTAAGCTGAGTTATCATATTGACTATTTCCTGTTTTGCCTCATCACCTACCGTAGCTTTATCACCCAGTTTATAGTTCCATAACTGCTCACCAAACTTACCCTCATACTGATTCTTAAGAAGATAGCAGTAATTGCGTACTTCACTATACTTAACCCCTGTATTTCCTATCTTCATGACCACAGAGTTTTCTGTAATATCACCCTTCTCGAGCCTCACAATACCTTTCTTCTTAGCGCATCCTGAAAAAACACATGATGCGGCAATTATAATACCTATTCCCGTCATTATTAATCTATTTTTCTTCATGAGAATCCCCCTTTACTGTATCCCCGATATTTTTTATAACTCCTTCAACAATATGGAAAATATCATCTGATGTCAATACTTTTTTCTTAGTATTAGTTTTTAGCCTTGGTGAATATATACCTGTCGCTGCAGTTTTTACCTTCTCTTCTGCCCTTAACTTATACAGAAAATATGGTTCTTCAGCAGAGATAAACTTAATCTTTCCATCATATAATTCAACCATTTCCTTTATCTTCTGTGGATCTGACTTTCTGCCGGAATGCATATAAAATCTTATTCCGTCAGGTTTTTGTACAATCTGGCTTATATAAGCTTTATGTGCATCTGCCTTCAAAAGAGCAATACGCAAAAGATTTTCAGCAGCCTGAGGTATCTGTCCAAACCTTTCCTCAAGTTCTTCCTGCATATCTGAATATTCCTCAACACTTTCTATACATGAGATACGCTTATACATATCAAGCTTAATATATTCACTTTTTATATAAGTATTTGGAATGAAAGCATCAACAGAAAGGTCTATTGACGTCTCAAATTCCTCTTCCTCTGTTGTCTCCCCCTTTAACTTAAGTACAGCATCATTAAGCATCTTGCAGTAAAGATCATAACCGACAGCCTCCATATGACCTGACTGCGCTTCTCCCAGAAGATTACCTGCTCCTCTTATCTCAAGATCTCTCATTGCTATCTTTATGCCGGAACCAAGCTCTGTAAATTCCTTTATTGCGGCAAGACGCTTCTCTGCAACTTCTTTCAACATCTTGTCACGTTTGTACATAAGGAATGCATACGCAGTCCTGTTAGAACGGCCTACTCTTCCGCGAAGCTGATAAAGCTGTGAAAGCCCCATCTGATCGGCGTTGTCTATAATGATAGTATTGACATTTGATATATCGAGACCTGTTTCTATAATTGTAGTCGATACAAGTACATCTATTTCGCCGCTTATAAATGAAAGCATTATATTTTCCAACTGTCTTTCACTCATCTGACCATGCGCATAAGCGACATTGGCATCAGGCACAAGTTTACTTATCTCGGATGCTATCTCGTCTATATTCCTTACCCTGTTATATACGTAGAAAACCTGACCATTTCTGGCAAGCTCCCTGTTTATCGCCTCTCTTATTATCTCGCTGTTGTGTTCCATTACAAACGTCTGAATAGGCATACGGTCTACAGGAGGCTCCTCAAGCACACTCATATCCCTTATTCCCACAAGACTCATGTGAAGTGTTCGCGGTATAGGTGTCGCACTAAGTGTAAGCACATCTACATCGCCTTTAAGCTGCTTAATCTTTTCCTTATGCGTTACACCGAAACGCTGCTCCTCATCAACAATAAGAAGACCTAGATCTTTAAATTCAACATCTTTAGATAAAAGTCTGTGGGTTCCCACTACTATATCAAGCTGCCCCTTCTTAAGAGCGGCAATATCCTTTTTCTGTTGTGCCGGTGTCCTGAACCTTGAAAGCATTCCAACGGTAACAGGAAAGTCTCCGAGTCTTTCTTTCAATGTGTTGTAATGCTGTTGTGCAAGAATTGTCGTCGGTACAAGGAATGCCACCTGCTTATTATCATTAACTGCTTTAAATGCCGCCCTTATGGCAATCTCCGTCTTTCCGTAACCTACATCACCACAGATAAGTCTGTCCATTACCTTGTCACTTTCCATATCTTTCTTGGTTGCAGCAATCGCATCAAGCTGATCCTGCGTTTCCTCAAAAGGAAACATATCTTCAAATTCCTGCTGCCACACTGTATCAGGACTGAACTGATATCCTTTTATCTCCTGGCGCTTTGCGTAGAGAAGTACAAGTTCTTTGGCAACTTCATTTACCGCTTTTTTTACCCTGCTCTTTGTCTTTTTCCACTCAACTGTATTGAGCTTATTAAGCTTTGGAACTTTCACAGCATCATGTCCCGCGTATTTCTGAAGGACATCAAGCCCTGATACGGGTACGTAAAGATTTCCTCCGTCACCATACTCAATCTTTATGAAGTCTTTAGTTACCCTGTCCACACGAATTTTCTCTATACCGCGGTATATACCAAGTCCATGTTCTTCGTGTACAACATAATCACCTATATTAAGTTCATTGAAGCTCTGTATAGACTTACCATCATATTTCTTCTGTTTTTTTCTTTTTGTTCTCTGCTTTTCCCCGAATATATCTCCTTCGGTAACAACAACAAACTTCTGTGCCGTATATTCAAATCCCCTGTGAAGCTGGCCATATGATGTCATAACCTCTCCGGGACTTAACTCTTTATCAGGTCTTTCCCTGTAAAATGACATGATATCATATTCTGAAAGATCCTTGCTAAGTCTTTCTGCCCTTACTCTTGAGCCTGACATTAAAAGTACCCTGTATCCCTTATCACGCCACTTTTTTATATCCTCAGCCAGAAGTTCAAAATGCTTATTGTATGATGATACAGCCTGAACCTGAACATTAAAACTGTCCACCACATTTATATGTTTTGGAAGTGTATCAAGAGTAGTCAGATATACAACTCTTTTTCTCTCAAGCATAGCCAATACTGCTGCCGGAGAATAAAGTACATCCATCTGTCCCGCAAGGATATATCCTTTTTCAAGTCTTCCTTCCATACTCTCCCTAAATTCACTTTCTACAGCATCCATCTTCTCTTCGCAGCGCATAATCTCATCTATGAAAAATATACTGTTTTCATTGTCAAAGTAATCGAATAATGAACCCGTCTTAACAGGAAAATATCCTATAAAACTTTCCATTCCCATTCGTCCATGGTATAGCTCAAGATTGGTTTTAACATCTGAAAATGATTCTTTAAGTCTGTTGACAGCATCATGATTTTTGTCTTTAGTAAATTTTTTTACAGCTTTTTCATGTTCTTTTTTTATATTGTCCAGACCTTTATCTATCTGTTCATTTGTAAGCATAATCTCTGATGCAGGAAAAATCTCGAAGCTTTCCACGCGCTCGATTGAACGCTGGCTTTCTACATCGAATGTCTTTATGGTATCAACTTCATTATCCCACATATCAATCCTGTATGGACATTCTTCTGTCACCGGATATATATCAATTATGCCACCCCTTACCGAAAAATCACCCGGCTTTTCAACCTGAGGCTGTCTTTCATAACCTATATCAACAAGATGAGAATTTAGAGCTTCTGTATCAACAATATCTCCCTCTTTAATAACATATCTTGCATCTTTATAAGAAGATAATGATAAAACATACTCCATACCTGCATCCATCGTTGTTACTATCGTTCCGCCTTCTTTGCTTAATAAGGCATTTATCACCTTAAGACGCTCTACACTTATGGTGCTTCCATGAATATCTGCACTATAAAAAATCACATCCTTAGCCGGATAATAAAGTACATCACGGTCAAACATGCGATAATCTTCTACAATTTCTCTTGCGCGTATTTCATTCTGGGTTATTATAATCTTCCACGGAATATCTTTCGACAAACCATATATGAAATGACATTTCTGTGTATCAATACACCCTGAAATATGCACCGGCAGTTTTCCCCTGTCGATGCATTCTTCTGCCTGCCTGAAAGCATTGATTTTTTCAAGAGGCTCAAGCAGTGTTTTTAATTCTTTCAACTTTTCCTCCACATCCGGATAAAGATATCCTGCTATTAATTAAAACGGTTCATTGCAACACGTATATCTTCATTCATAATCACACAACATGCTTCAATGGTTTTCTGAAGTGATTCACGTATAACCGGTTCTTCTTCTTTTGAAAATCTTCCAAGAACATAATCGGCAAGATCCCATCCTTTAGGTTTTTCACCAACACCGATTCTTACTCTTTTAAAATCCTGTGTACCAAGATGTGATATTATGCTCTTGATCCCATTATGACCTCCAGCACTTCCTTTTGCACGTATTCTAAGCTTTCCAGGAGCTAGATTTATATCATCATATATAATTATAAGTTCCTCCTCAGGATCTATTTTATAATAATCAACAAGTTCTCTTATGCTCTCGCCACTGAGATTCATATAAGTAAGCGGCTGGGCAAGTATAACTTTCTGTCCTTCTATAACACCTTTGCCACAAAGAGCTTTATGCTTCTTTATATCCATTGATATATTATATTTATCTGCAATTGACGTTATTGCAGAAAATCCAATATTATGTCTTGTGCCATCATATTTTCTTTCAGGATTGCCAAGACCTGCTATTATATACATTTTATTCCTCCAAATGAATTATATGTGCTCTCGAAATCTCCATTGCACCTGCTTTTGTGCCAAATGAACACAAAATCAAGTTCAATTATCCTACGAGTGAGTAATTATTTTACCCTCATACTGCTTAAGAAGGGCGTGATTTACAACATGGCGGTTATCCATGGTCTTCATTACATCCTTTATCTGAATATTCTGTGATACATATTTATCGCCAAGATTGTAAATCTGATTATCACGGAATGACAAAACGTATGGTTCGAGTATATTAGGAACACCTTCGACAATAACAAGACCTTTATCTCCATTTGTCATTTCCACACACACTCCCGGATTCAGTATATTGATACTTTCAACAAGGGCATTTACAACATCTTCATCATATACATCTTTTTCTTCCATGAGTCTCTTTATGGCTGCAATCTCAGAAACGGGCTCCTCTTCAAATTTCATTGCAGTCATATTATCAAATGCATATGCTACCTTTAAAATCTCTACTGACTGATTTTTAGGCAATGATTCAAACACATCTCCGCCTATCAGTTCCTTATGATTATATCTCATGAACATAGTAAGTGTTCTTTTTATATCTGCATCAAGGCTGTAATCATTGCTAAACATCTGATATGCCGCCACATAACATGAATTAATCTTATTTATATCATCTTCTTTAAGTTCGTCATTTTTTCTATATCTGAGACTGGCAGGTATCATCTGGGTACCTGCATCATGTAAAACAGATGCCACTACAACATCAAGCTGCTTCTTAAAATCCATATCCATGCGATGTGATATCATCGCAGAAAGTATAGCTGTGTTTAATGAATGTTTGTATACATAATCTTCATTGCTTCTTAAGTTCTGGACGAAATTAATCTTTCTATGCAGCAAACCATATTTTTTTATTATCTGATTTGCAAATCTGTAAAGATTTTTAGGTTCTTCTCCATTACATATGTCATCAAGGATTTCTTTTATGCTAAAGACAGATACTGCCTGAAAACGCTCAAACTCAATGTCATCTTCTGTCATAGGTGGTACAGGTTCTGCCGGTTCTAATATATATACGCCAAGAAGGCCGAAATTCTTAATGCTTATAATGCCCTGACTGGTAAGTTTTGAATCACGCTCATAAAGCATTACTCCGTTTTTATTGTATATAGGCTTGGCAAGTCTCATACCCTTCTTTAAATCATCCGCCTTTACAAATAACATCCATACTCCCCCTAACTTGTATAAATATTCTCTATGAGTCGCTCTCGCACCAGGTACAAATAAACTCCGGGAGGTAACAGTTCAGCCTTCCATTCACTACATTCATAAAACCTGTTTACATAATCCTAATCCTGATTTTTATTCTTCTCAGCAATATTATTTGTTACTCTGTTGTATAATTCAAGTGCCGCATTATAACCCATCTTCTTCTGTCTTCTGTTAACGGCTGCTGATTCACATATTATTGCAATATTTCTTCCCGGACGTATAGGTATGGAATGACATACAACCTGATTGCCAAGGAATTCTATATACTGTTCCTCAAGACCGAGTCTGTCGTATTTCTGCTCTTTATTGAACTCCTCAAGTTTGATTACAAGGTCAATCTCCTGCTCATTCTTAACACTCTCAACACCAAAAAGTGACTTAGCATCTATAATTCCTATACCTCTAAGCTCTATGAAATGTCTTGTAATATCAGGTGAACTTCCTATAAGGGAATTATCACTTACTCTCTTTATCTCAACTACATCATCAGATACAAGACGATGACCTCTGTGGATAAGCTCAAGTGCAACCTCTGATTTACCTATTCCGCTTTCACCCATTATAAGAACACCTTCACCATATATATCAACAAGAACGCCATGAACTGAGCAGCGTGGTGCAAGCTCTACATTGAGCCATCTGATAAGCTCTGCCATGAATGGTGATGTTGCCTTCTTAGATCTGAAAAGCGGTACCTGATAACGATTGGCAAGCTCTATAATCTCATCTTCAATCCAGATATCCCTGCAGTAGATTATACATGGTGGCTTAGGAGAATCTTCGCTTCCTGCCATTATCTGCTCCATCATGGCAACACTGTGTTCCATTCCCTTCTGCTGCATATAAGTATGCTCCACATGACCGATTATCTGTATTCGACTGGAATCAAAATAATCAAAATATCCTGCAAGCTGAAGTGCCGGACGGTTAACTTCATTCTGTGTTATCAATACATTGTCAATATCCACTTCCGGTGTGCAGCTCTCAAGATCTAAACTTTCAACAAGATTCTTTAATGGTACACTATATCCTTCATTCAACATATATTCCTCCTTATACGGCTTAGTACAACTAATATTAAGTTATTGGCAGCTTTACCTGCTTAATTTTCATTATACCAGGAGCCTTTTATTTATGAAAAAAATTATATACACTTACAGCGGCTTTTTCATTCATTGATTCAACACCTGCAAGTTCCTCTACAGAGGCATCCCTTACGGCTTCTAAAGATTTAAAGTTCTTCATAAGAGCTTTTCTTCTTTTTTCACCTATTCCCGGTATATCATCAAGAACGGACTTAACCTGCTCCTTACTTCTGAGTGAACGGTGATACTCTATGGCAAATCTGTGCACTTCATCCTGAATACGTGTCATAAGTCGGAATCCTTCACTATTAACCTTTACTGGAATTTCCCTGTCATTAAAGTAAAGACCTCTTGTCCTGTGGGAATCATCTTTGACCATACCACAAACAGGTATATTAAGACCAAGTTCCCCAATTACCTGCTCTGCTATATGAACCTGCCCTTTGCCTCCATCCATCATGATAAGGTCAGGAAATCTCGTAAAGCTTCCCACTTCATCCGTAAGGTTTTCCGATGCAAGCTTATCCCTTTCAAGAAGACCATGCTTTAATCTTCTTGAAAGAACTTCATGCATACTTGCATAATCATCAGGTCCTTTTACTGTCTTTATCTTAAATTTGCGGTAATCACTTTTCTTTGGTTTGCCATTTTCAAATACAACCATAGAACCTACCGACTGAAAACCATTTATATTGGATATATCGTAAGATTCGACTCTTGTGACATTGTTAAGACCAAGCCATGAACAAATTTCCTTCATGGCACCCGTGGTACGTTCTTCCTCCCTCTTTATCTTGTCCATATCCCGGGTAAGCACAAGTGCCGCATTCTTATGGGCAAGCTCCACAAGCTTTTCTTTCTTCCCCTTCCGGGGTACTATTATGCTTACTTTGCTGCCTCTTCTTTTGCTCATCCACTCTTCTATAAGCTTTATGTCAGTCATATTATATTCTACCATGACTTCGCGAGGAATAAAAGGTGTTCCGGCATAAAATTGTTTAATAAATGCCTGCTGGATATCCTCTGCACTTTCACCGGATGTTCCATTCAGATGAAAATGGTCCCTTCCAATAAGCTTGCCCTCTCTTACAAAGAATACCTGTGCCACAGCCTCATCATTTGTCCTGGCAACTGCTATGATATCCCTGTCAACTCCTGCAAAGTCAGTAATTTTCTGGCTGACTGCCATCTTCTTCACACTCTCTATCAGATCTCTGTAACCTGCTGCCTCTTCAAAAGCAAGATCCTCAGACGCCTTCATCATCTTTTCCTTAAGATAATCTATGACTTCTTTATAATCACCTTCGATAAGTTTAATAGCTTTCTTAAAATTTTCATTATAATCTTCTTCTGATATATACCCCTGACAAGGTGCATCACACTGACCTATATGATAATTAAGACATGCTCTTTCTTTTCCCTCGTCTCTTGGAAGTACACGCCTGCATGTCCTTATCTTATATATCTTATGTGCTAGTTCAAGAGTATCTTTGGCAGCACCGGGACTTGTAAAAGGACCGAAGTACTTACATTTATCCTTCTTCTGCTGTCTCGAGTAGATAAGACGTGGATACTTTTCGTAAAGTGTAGCCTTTATATAAGGATATGTCTTGTCATCCTTAAGCATGGTATTGTACTTTGGCTCATGTTCTTTTATAAGATTATTTTCAAGGACAAGTGCCTCTACCTCAGAGTCAGTTACGATATATTCAAAATGATCAATCTGGGATATCATTCTCTCTATCTTGGCTGTAACTTTTCTTCCGGGCTGAAAGTAGTGCCTTACCCTGTTTTTCAGGTTTACAGCCTTACCCACATATATGATTGCATCCTGCTTATCGTGCATAATATATACTCCCGGCTTATCCGGCAGTTTCTTTAATTCTTCTTTTATATCAAACATTTCACACCACCTAACAATTATAAGGAATCTTCCCATCTTTGATGGATTACATCTCCTGATAAATCCATTCCTTTTGATAACAATTATAACATAAAAAAACTTCTTCACAAATCACAACTCATTAATCTGTGAAGAAGTTCTAATTATCGTTTAAGTAACGATTATTTTTTAATTATTATCTGTCTCAGCAATTTCTTCCGCGTTTTCCATTTCTATAACTTTATCTATTTCTTCAGCTTTATGTGTTTCCTCAGAATTTTCTTTATCTTCAATCTTTTCCGTCTCTTCCGGCTTTGGTGTCATGAATTTTTTAATTACACAAGCAACACCGTCTTCGTCATTAGACAATGTGACAAAATCTGCTGCCTCCTTAACTTCACTCTGGGCATTACCCATTGCAATACCCATGCCTGCAAATCGGAGCATTGGAAGATCATTATAACTGTCACCGACACAGATCACTTTATTTTTAGCAATGTCAAGATGCTTTGCAAGCTTTTCAACTGCTGTCCCCTTATCAACAAATTTTGGAAGAAGCTCAACATAACATGGATCTGAACGGAATATATTAAGTCTGTCACCGAACTGTCTTTCCATAATATTTTCAATTTCTTTCATACGTTCCGGATCACCGCTTAATAATATTTTATTAACCGGGAAGTTAACAGCTTTAACAAAATCTTTTTCCTCACGTATAGAAATATCACATGCCTTAGAATCCATTTCTGTATATTCATTTATACCGTTACCACATATCATTTCCTTATCTTTATCATTGTAAACGGTTATACATACATTTTCCTTTTTGGCAGCTTCATATACAGGCTTAATAATATCTGACGGAATTGTCTTATTATAAACACATTCACCTGTCTTACAGTTAATAACTGTTGTTCCATTATATGCAATTACATAACCGCCAAACTTTTCAAGCATTATCTTTGACGCTATCTTTCTTATACCTGCAATGGAGCGTCCTGTTGCTATGGCAACTTTTTTGCCTCTCTGCTGTGCATCTATTACGGCATCTGTTACATTCCGGCTTATCTGCTTATCTGAACCCACAAGTGTACCATCTATATCAAGAATGAGTGCATCATATAAATCTCCCTCATGCTCTTCTATACCTTTTACTTTACGGAAAATCTTCATAAATTCCTTACCTGTTATCGTCTCATGCTCAATAAGGAATTCTGCAAGCTTATCAAGAGTCTCTCTGTCACCTGACAAGAGTTCCTCTGCTTTTGCGTAACATTCTTTAAGTATGCGCATAACTTCTTTATCTATTTCAGCTTCTGTAGCATCACCACAGTTAAGTCTTGCCCTTCCGTCAAGATAACGGTTTTCAACAGTTTCAAGACCTATCATGCCAAACTTTTCTGTCATACCATACTGGGTAACCATAGCCCTTGCAAGAGAAGTAGCTTTTTCGATATCATTGGAAGCACCTGTAGTTATCGAATTAAATACAACCTGCTCAGCAGCACGTCCTCCGAAAAGAGTAACGATACGCGTAAGTATTTCTTCCTTACTCATAAGATATTTTTCTTCTTCAGGCACCTGCATAACATATCCCAGTGAACCCATGGTTCTAGGAACAATGGTAATCTTCTGAACCGGCTCTGCATGCTTCTGTAATGCAGTTACAAGGGCATGACCTACCTCATGATAAGCAACTATACGCTTTTCTTCTTTGCCTAATATCCTGTCTTTCTTTTCCTTACCTGCTATAACAACCTCAACGGCTTCAAATAAATCTGACTGTGATACAGCTTTTCTTCCTGCCCTTACAGCCATAATGGCAGCTTCATTTATCATATTGGCAAGGTCTGCGCCTACTGCTCCGCTTGTTGCTAATGCTATCGCATCAAAGTCTACGGAATCATCCATAAGCACATCTTTCGCATGTACCTTAAGTATGTCTACCCTTCCCTTAAGATCAGGCTTTTCAACTATTACTCTTCTGTCAAAACGTCCTGGACGAAGAAGCGCTTTATCAAGGACTTCCGGTCTGTTAGTAGCACCAAGAATGATTACACCCTTTGAGCTGTCAAAACCATCCATCTCCGAAAGGAGCTGGTTAAGTGTCTGCTCGCGCTCATCATTGCCTCCACCATACTGATTGTCCCTGCTCTTACCGATAGCATCTATCTCATCGATAAAAATAATACATGGAGCCATTGACTGCGCCTGTTTGAAAAGGTCACGTACACGTGATGCACCCACACCTACAAACATCTCCACAAAGCTTGAGCCTGACAGTGAAAAGAAAGGAACTCCCGCTTCACCGGCTACTGCTTTGGCTATAAGTGTTTTACCTGTTCCCGGAGGTCCTACAAGAAGTGCACCCTTAGGAAGTTTCGCACCTATATCTATATATTTCTTTGGGTTGTTCAGGAAATCAACCATTTCATTAAGTGATTCAAGAGCTTCTTCCTGACCTGCAACATCCTTAAATGTAACACCTGTTTCCTTCTGTACGTACATCTTCGCAGTACTCTTGCCGACGCCCATCATTCCACCTGAATTTTTTGACATCATCCTGAACACAAGGAAAAATCCTCCCCACAGTAAGAGAATAGGAACCAATGTCGTTATGAGCATATACATTATACCTGATGAATCATCAGATATCTCACGCGTAAACTTCACTCCTGATTTTTCAAGTCTTGAAACAAGATTAAAGTCCATACTTATCACGCCTGTATAATAAGTAACCTGATAAACGTTACCCTCCTGTGAAACAGGCGTTATTTTTATCTTATCAGAACTTATTACAACTGATTTAACCTGATTATTATCAAGCATTCTTATAAATTCATCATATGATATCTCTTTATTTGACGCTTTTTCTATCTGTTTATTCATAAATGAAAAAATAAGAAATGTTCCAAGCGCTACTATAAGACATATTATCATACTTCGTCTGTTCTGGCTTTTATTTGGATCTGGATTATTATTATTGTTATTTTCCAACTGTTTTACCTCCCGGACATTTTTATATTATCTCTCAGTCAGACACAAAGAGACTTCAAGATATCATTTTTTGATATTCTTTCTTATTATAAAGCTACAAAAGATATAAATCAATATAATATACTGTTAATAAAATCTAAACTTTATTATGGAATAACTAAATTTCATTTTCAAGAAAAAACAGTTGAATATAATATATGATATGGTTTATAATAAAACAATAGTGTTAGATTAAATATATATAAAAATAATTTTTAACCGGTTCTTTTATAATCATTTATATAATTTTAAAAGAACCATTTTATTTACAAGGAGGACAAAAGCAATGGCAGTCAAATACGTATTCGTTACCGGTGGAGTTGTTTCCGGTCTTGGAAAAGGAATAACAGCAGCTTCTCTCGGAAGATTACTTAAAATGCGTGGCTACAGTGTAACAATGCAGAAATTCGATCCTTATATCAATATTGATCCCGGTACAATGAATCCGGTTCAGCATGGTGAGGTATTCGTAACAGACGATGGAGCAGAGACAGATCTTGACCTTGGACATTACGAGCGTTTCATAGATGAAAGTCTTACAAAGCAGTCAAATGTCACAACAGGAAAAGTTTACTGGTCAGTTCTTAATAAAGAGCGTCGTGGTGATTATGGCGGTGGTACCGTTCAGGTAATTCCTCATATCACCAATGAGATAAAGAGTCGTTTTTACCGTAATGACGGATGCAAAGATACCCAGATTGCCATTATCGAAGTTGGTGGTACTGTAGGAGATATCGAAAGTCAGCCTTTCCTTGAATCAATCCGTCAGTTCCAGCATGATATAGGTCATGAAAATGCTATCCTTATTCATGTTACTCTTATCCCATATCTACATGCATCAGGAGAAATGAAGACAAAACCTACGCAGGCAAGCGTTAAGGAATTACAGGGTATGGGTATTCAGCCTGATATCATCGTATGCCGTACAGAGCACGAACTTGATGCAGGTCTTAAAGATAAGATAGGACTTTTTTGTAACGTTCCTAACAAGTGCGTACTCCAGAATCTCGACGTAGAGACACTCTATGAAGCACCTCTTGCAATGGAAAAAGAACATCTCGCAGATGTTGTCTGTGAGAAGCTTGGTCTTGAATGTCCTGAGCCTGATATCAAAGAATGGCAGGACATGGTTGATACATTAAAGAATTTGAAAGATGATGTTACGGTTGCTCTTGTTGGAAAGTACACATCCCTGCATGATGCATATATAAGTGTTGTTGAATCACTTAAGCATGGTGGTCTTGCACATAAGACAAACGTCAATATCAAGTGGATTTCTTCTGAAGACCTTACACCTGAAAATGCTTCTGAACTTTTAGGTGATGTAAGCGGAATTCTTGTACCGGGAGGCTTCGGTGACAGAGGTATTGATGGTAAGATAACTGCTATCCAGTATGCACGTGAAAATAATATTCCTTTCTTAGGTCTTTGTCTTGGTATGCAGCTTGCAATTGTTGAATATGCAAGACACGTAGTAGGCTTTCATGATGCCCACAGTATCGAACTTGATCCTCAGACAACTCATCCTGTTATACACCTTATGCCAGACCAGGACGGTGTCGAGGATATAGGCGGTACATTAAGACTCGGTTCATACCCATGCGTTCTTAATAAATCATCAAAAGCATACGAATTATATGGAGAAGAGACTATTCACGAAAGACACAGACACCGTTATGAAGTTAATAACTATTATCGTGAAGATCTTGAAAAGCATGGCATGCTTCTTTCAGGACTTTCTCCTGACGGACGAATCGTTGAGATGTGCGAGCTTCCAAACCATCCTTGGTTTATCGCTACACAGGCTCATCCTGAATTTAAGTCAAGACCAAACAGACCTCATCCATTATTTAAGGGATTTATCGGTGCTGCAATCAAATACCAGAACGAACATCAATAATCTTCGGTGTACCGTTTAGTCAGTAACTATGTTACAGTTCACACTATATCAGTAAAAGAAAATATTCAAGCTTGCTTGTTATATTATCTTTTACTGATGTAGGAAATGTTAGGTATGAACTGTAACATTTTTATATCGTATACGGATTCTTAATAGTGATTTATATTTATAAAAGGAGAAGCTATGAAAAGAAAAAAACGTATAAAAAAATGCAATATTTTACTATCTTCTGTAGCTGTTGTAAGTCTTTTCTGTCTATTGTCGCTGGTCATAAGATATACATATCAAAACAGACAGTGTACGACCTTAAGCTCCTACGATTATTCTGACCGTAAGGATAACTATTCTTCTCTTTCATCTAATTCTAACAATAGTGAATTACATGGTATATGGATATCATTTCTCAATTATAAAACAGACGGATACACAAAATCACAGTTCACATCATTTATAAAGAAAACTTTTGACTCCTGTGTATCAAATGATTACAATGCAGTCTTTGTCCATGTACGTATGTTTTCCGATGCCATGTACAAGTCAGATTATTATCCATGGTCAAAGTATTCATCAGGTAAACAGGGAAAAAGTCCCGGATTTGATCCGCTTGCTATAATGATAGAGGAAGCCCACGCACGCAACCTTAAGATACATGCATGGATTAATCCATACAGGATTACATCATCTACAACAAGCTATTCATCAATTGCTAAATCATCATATGCATATAAATGGTCACATTCAGCAAGTACATCAAAAAAACGAAACGTATTAAGTTACGGCGGTGCTCTCTACTTTAACCCGGCAAAAGACGATGTCAGAGATCTTATAACAAATGGCGTAAAAGAAATTGTACAAAATTACGATATAGATGGTATTCACTTTGATGATTATTTCTACCCTAATCTTGGCAGCAAATATAAGAAAGTATTTGACAGTAAGGAATATAATCAATACAAAAATTCTACGATAAAAAATGGTAAAAAGCCAATGGGTATAGTAAGCTGGCGTAGAAATAACGTAAATACCCTTATTAAAAATGTATACAGCACCGTAAAAAGTATAGACCAAAACTGTTTATTCGGTATCAGCCCGGCAGGTTCAATTATAAACTTATATCTGAATAACAGCTACTACTGTGATGTAAAAAAATGGATGAACTCATCCGAGTATATTGACTATATATGTCCTCAAATATACTGGTCATTTAAGCATCCTTCATCACCATATGATAAAATCTATGATGAATGGAGCACTCTTCCACGAAATGAAAACGTTAATCTTTATATAGGTCTTGCAGGATATAAAGCTGGAATAAGTAAAAGTGAATCAAAAAAGATGGGAGATAATGAATGGTCAAAATCCAATACTGTACTTAAACGACAGGTAGCATATGCTAGAAAAATGGAAAAATCAGATGGATTTGTTGTATTTGATTATGCCGATCTTCATAGAAAATCAGCAAAAAAAGAATTTACGAATTTAACAAAAGAACTTAAAAAGAAGTAAATAATTAATCGTATATTAAGAAGAGGGACACATAATGTGTCCCTCTTCTTAATATATATTTATAAAATATTCTGATAACGATCACAAGGAATCTTCCCATCTTCGATGGGTCCCTCCTTCTGATAACGATCACAAGGAATCTTCCCATCTTCGATGGGTCCCTCCTTCTGATAACGATCACAAGGAATCTTCCCATCTTCGATGGGTCCCTCCTTCTGATAACGACTATAATCTCTTCATGAGTTCTTCTCTCTGGGCCTCAAATCCTGGCTTTCCAAGAAGTGCAAACATGTTCTTCTTGTAGCTTTCAACACCAGGCTGGTTAAATGGATTAACACCGAGGATGTATCCACTCACACCACAGGCAAACTCATAGAAGTAAAATAACTGACCAAGATAATATTCATTCTGCTCAGGTACTTTAACTACGAGGTTAGGAACGTTACCATCTGTATGAGCAAGCTGTGTTCCCTTCATGGCACTCTTATTGATGAAGTCAAGAGTCTTTCCTGCAAGATAGTTAAGTCCGTCAAGGTCAACATCTTCTTTATTGATTGTTAAATCAAATGAAGGTGTCTCAAGCTCCATAATTGTTTCAAACATTATGCGGCTTCCATCCTGAATAAACTGACCCATAGAATGAAGATCTGTTGTAAGATCTACTGATGCAGGGAATAATCCCTTCTGATCCTTACCTTCACTTTCACCAAAGAGCTGTTTCCACCATTCTGCTACATAATGGAAAGCAGGTTCATAATTACCAAGAATTTCAACGCTCTTACCTTTACGAAGAAGAATGTTACGTACTGCAGCATACTTCATAGCGTCATTCTCTTCAAATTCATTGTTTAAGCAGATTTCTCTCATAGAAGCAGCGCCTTCCATAAGCTTTGTTATGTCTGCTCCGCTTACTGCTATTGGAAGAAGACCTACTGCTGTAAGAACTGAGAAACGTCCTCCTACATCATCAGGAACTACGAATGTCTCGTATCCTTCTTCTGTAGAAAGATTCTTTAATGCTCCCTTAGCCTTATCTGTAGTAGCATATATTCTCTTTGCTGCTTCCTCTTTACCATATTTCTTTTCAAGCATTTCCTTAAAGATACGGAATGCAACAGCCGGTTCAGTTGTTGTACCTGATTTACTGATGATATTAACAGAGAAATCTCTGTCTCCTATTACATCGATAAGCTGTGAAAGATATGTTCCACTCAGGTTGTTTCCACAGTAATAAATTTCAGGTGTCTTACGAACATCTTTAGATACACTGTTGTAAAAACCATGTCTTAAGAACTCGATTGCAGCTCTTGCTCCAAGATAAGAACCACCAATACCTATTACAATAAGTACATCAGAATCAGATTTAATTCTCTCAGCGGCCTGCTTTATTCGAGCAAACTCATCTTTATCATAATCAACAGGAAGATCAATCCATCCTAAGAAATCATTTCCTGCACCACTTCTTCCTACTAAAACACTCTTTGCATCACCTGCAATTTTCTTCATTGACTCCATTTCATCATCTGAAATAACATTCTTGCTAAGTGAATAATCAAATTTAACCTGCTTTGCCATATTTCCTCCTTTTGCTGCTTTGCAGCTTTGTTTTAATACTTGCCTCTATAACTAACCACCATAACGATGGAAGCCACCTCATAATTGATATACTTTATTTTAATCTAATCATTATTAACTGTCAAATCAATACTATATTTTTTGAATTATTGGTTATAAACCGGTTACTGTAATTCTCCTTTAACTTCTCTCCGGTTCAAGATTGCCAAACTTAGTATACTGTGCTAACCATGCCAGTTTTACCGAGCCGGTAGGACCACTTCTCTGCTTGGCTATAATTACCTCTGCGACACCTTTTTCTTCTGTCGTCTCAGGATTGTAATATTCGTCTCTGTATAAAAACATTACCATATCTGCATCCTGCTCAATTGCACCTGATTCACGAAGATCCGACAAAAGCGGTTTCTTATCAGGCCTTTGCTCTACAGCACGTGAAAGCTGTGACAATGCTATAACAGGAACATTAAGCTCTCTCGCCATAACCTTTAATGACCTTGATATCTCAGATATCTCCTGCTGACGGTTTTCGCTGCGTCTTTTACCGGAACCCGACATAAGCTGAAGGTAGTCTATTATAACAAGATCAAGACCTTTTTCAATCTTCAGTTTCCTGCACTTTGAACGAAGCTCTGCCGCCGTAATACCTGATGTATCATCTATCACAAGATTGGAATTACCAATCTTTCTCACACTTCCAACCAGCTTGTCCCAATCCTCATCTTCAAGATTACCGGTACGTATTTTCTGCGAATCTACGTGTGAATTCATTGAAAGCATTCGCTTTACAAGCTGCTCCTTGCTCATCTCAAGGCTAAACATTGCAATTGTACTTTTACTGTGAAGCGCCACATACTCTGCTATGTTAAGCACAAATGCAGTTTTACCCATGGCAGGTCTTGCTGCTATAAGTATTAAATCCGACTTCTGAAGTCCCGCAGTCTTATAATCAAGATCTCTAAAGCCTGTCTCAAGCCCGGTTATATGACCCTTTTGCTTTGCTGCTTTCTCTATACTGTCAAGTGTTCTTAACACAACATCACGTATAGGTTCAAACTCGCTGCCACCACGATTCTGCATTACATCAAATATACTTTTTTCTGTATCATCCAGTATCTCATCGAGTGGAGTTTTATCTGTATAACATTCTCCCGCTATGCGCTCTGTAACTTTTATCAGTTTACGAAGGACTGACTTATCATGAACTATCTTTGCATAATTTTTTACATTTGCAGATGTAGGCACACTTCCTATAAGCTCTCCTATAAACTCAACACTTGAAAGTTCCGGTGGAACTTCCTTCTCACGAAGCTTTTCCTGTATGGTTACAAGATCCGTTCCTATCCCGGATTTATACATTTCTACAAGGGCATCGAATATCACACCATACTGCCCCTGATAAAAGTCATCTGATACCAGCATTTCAGAGCAGATAAGAATCGCATCTGAGTCCATTATCATAGAACCGATTACTGCTCTCTCCGCCTCCGTACTATGTGGCGGAATCCGCTTTATTGCAGATTCTTCCATTTATTGTATCCCCCTAAGCTTCCTTAACTATTACCTTTAATTCTCCTGTTACCTTCGGATGAAGCTTAATCTTAAGTGTAAATGTTCCGGGACTCTTGATAGCAACATCAAGTTCCATCTTCTTTTTATCGAGCTCATAACCAAGCTGTGATTTTGCAGCCGCTGCAATCTCCTTAGTTGATACAGAGCCGAAGCTTCTTCCGCCCGAGCCTGTCTTTATGGAAACTGTAACTGATTTATCCTTAAGCTCCTCTGCAAATGCCTTAGCAGCATCAAGCTTCTCCTGTGCAACTTTCTCTTCATGTTTCTTCTGAAGTTTTAACTCATTAAGATTTTTGGCATTTGCCTCCACACCGAGATTCTTTTTCAAGATGAAGTTTCTTGCATATCCTTCATTTACTTTAACAATCTCACCCTTTTTTCCGAGTGATTTAACATCCTCTAAAAGAATTACTTCCATTTATATATCTCCTTCCTCAATCATTTTATCAATCTGTTCTTTAACCTTATTTTTAGCATCTTCGACACTCATATCCGTAAGCTGTGCACCTGCCATATTGATATGACCGCCTCCACCAAGACGCTCCATCATCACCTGTACATTGACCTCGTCTATTGATCTTGCACTTATATATATCTTTCCACGATACTTTGTAAGCACAAAAGAAGCCTTTACATTGTTGATATCAAGAAGTGAATTAGCAATCTTTGAAGCAAATACAGTCGGTGACTCTATTCCCTCTGTTTTGCTCTCTGCTATGGCATAGCCATCACGATACAGCTCTGTATCCTGAATAGCTGCTGCCCTTATCCTATACTCATCAATATTCTCGCGGAATGCTTTTCTGATCCTTACTGCATCTGCCCCGCTTTTTCTAAGATATGCCATTGCTTCAAATGTTCTGACACCTGTTTTATTGGTAAAATAATTAGTGTCTATCATAATACCGGCATACATTGCCTCTGCTTCGGCAGGCTTTAACTTAAGACCGTTGCCAATATACTGGGATATCTCTGCAACCATTTCACAGGCAGATGATGCATAAGGCTCTATATAGAATAACATTGCATTGTCAATAGAATCTCCCGCCTGACAGTGATGGTCGATTACGACAACTGACTGGGCTTTATCGATAAGTTCAGGGCATTCTGTATAACTTCCCCTGTTTACATCTACTATTACAAGCACAGTGCTGTCATCAACTATCTCCAAAGCCTGTTCATTATCTATAATCATATCGTTTTCATAGTCGTTAGTATTAAATCTGTCTCTTATAGGCTTTACAGATGAAGTTGTTTCGCTTAAGACTATATTTACCTTGCGGTTAAGAGTCTTAGCGATACGGTATATTCCGACACATGCACCAAATGAATCTACATCACCTATTGAATGTCCCATTACAAGAACCTTTTCCTTTCCTTCAATAAGTTCTTTAAGAGCATGTGCTTTAACTCTCGCCTTAACTCTTGTGTTACGCTCAACCTGAACACTTTTACCTCCGTAAAACTGCTCCTGTTCGCCTGTCTTTACGACAGCCTGGTCTCCACCACGGCCAAGAGCCAGATCTATTGCTGCTCTGGCAAATTCATATCTTTCATCAAATCTGCCACTTCCAACACCTATACCTATACTAACTGTAGCTGTCTGCCCATTACCTATGTTTATTCCCCTGATATCTTCAAGTATAGAAAATCTGCCTGAACATAGCTCCGGCAGATAATGCTGTTTAAATACAAAAAGGAACTTATCTTTTTCAAGTTTCTTAGATATAGCATCAATTGACTGCATATATTTATTGATTTTTCTGTCTATAAGAGCTGTCATGAGTGACTGACGAACCTCGTCGATACTGTCAATAAGTTCATCATAATTATCTATATAAAGAAGACCTACTATAAGATTTTCATCCTCGCGCTTCTGCTCAAGCTCTATGATGTCTGTCTCATCATATAAAAACATTACGATTACTTCATTATTGTCCATAAGCTGAGCAAGGTCTTTATCACCATTTACACTCTCTTCTTCAGAATTAGAAAGCATGAGACGCATAACAGCCCTGTAGTATTTATCCTCTACCTTTATGTGAACAACTCTTACTTCATCAGAGTCAGGAAGTTTGTTTTCCGTAATTTCAGGAAATACATTGTATATACCTCTTCTTGCCGCTTTTTTATTGACCGCAAGATGTATAAACTCCTTATTGCCCCACAAAAGATGACCTTTTTCACTCAAGACAGCATAGGGAACAGTAAGGTTATCCATTACCCCCATCTGCATCTCATCATACTTTACGGCAAAGTCTATAAGGTCACGTCTGAGTCTTTTCCTGCCTGAAAAATATATACTTACCGCCGCCAGCATATATATGGCAAGATAACATGTTCCAAGTATGCCTATCTTTTTATCGAATATATACATCTGTATATCCATAACAATGAATACAGCACTTAACACTATAGGCCAGCGTAAATAGGATTTAAGATTTCCCTTAAGCTTCAATCTCTGTTTCATTATTTTTAACCCTCCGTTCACACCTATTGGTGCTCACAGTAACCAAAAAACTAAACATCATTATAACTTCAAGGCTTAATTATATCATTATAGCGATTTACAGTCAAACCGGAGTACAGCCTGTAACTATTTTTCCGTAACAAGTTTTATAATGTCATCAATACGTGAATCCATATCTTCATTTATTATTTTCTTTTTCTTATTTTCCTTTTCTTCCTCTTTTTCATCAATAACATTTATAAAGTACGATATAGAAGCATTCTCACTTACTTCTATCCATATAAGAGTCATTCCGATTTTCTTTAATTCTCTCCTGAATTCCTTCATAAAATATTCTGATATATTTTCTAATGTAGGATTTATTTTATCAAATGGTTCAATATTATTTATATTCTGGTTCTGGTATTTATTGAGCATTTCATCTATAAGTGGCGAAACTTTATTGAAAAGTACAAAGTCTTTATTCTCATTAATTACCTCAAATGAGAATTCCCATGTATGTGGATGAGTCTGACCAAGCTGACCATTCAGATATATTGCATGGTTTGCATTAAGATAAAATTTGTAATGATATCCTGTTATCATTTTACTTCCCCCGCTTTAATCTTTTTATAACTTTCTACAAGAATTGAGTCACACTCTGACTGCTTTTTATCGACGAAAATGATTCTATACATGCCATTATATTTCGCAACAACCGAATCATCATTGTCTAAAAGTTCTGCAATCTTACAGCCAATTTCTTCATTAGTTTCATACTCACAATATTTTATGCCGTTACTGTTAAGTTTATCAATAAGTCTTCTTCTAAATTTCTCGTTATATATACCATTTTCATCAACATAATCTGTTTCTGCTGAAGAAGCTGTTTCGTCATCTGTATCAACATCTTCACCATAACGGTTTCTGTAATCATCAAATTCTCTGCTGATTCTCCTGATCTGAGTCTCGTAAATTATATCACTATCAATATTATTGAAGTAAAATCCAAGAATAAATATGTATAACGCACATAATTCCGTTACTATAAACTTATCATATTTGCCGTCTCCTGTTATACCACCTATATACGATACAGGAGTAGCTGCAGCAACAATATAGTAAGCTCCGTTTATTTTTGTAGTATTAGTAGAAACAATGTACGGCTTACCATCTTCATCATTTATCTCAGTAGAAGTTCCCCTGTTTTTTATAATAGCCCTGCTTATATTGTCATCGACACTGAATCCGGCTGTTTCATCCATATAATATGGATAATAAGTATCATCAACATTATACAAACTGTACTTTTGTTCATTTGATATCTTATTGTAATTCATTACCTGAACAGCTTCATCAAAACTTTTATTTTTTGACTGCTGCGAAACAGCATATAACGCCTGTGACTGGCTGAGTTTATAATTTGCTATCTTACTTTCTCGGTTACTCTGTAAGACATATAAAAGAAGTGATGCATTGATTATAAGGAAAACCGCAAAGGCAATAAAAAAGCATGACTTTTTACTCAGCCTTCTTTCCCTGAATTTTTTAAATGTAAAATCTTCTTTTACCTGATTAACAAATGCATCACATTCTTCCCTAAATGTCATGGTATTCCATGAACTTTTTCTGTTAAGACAGTTTACAATACCTGCAAATCTTATGAAGAATACATACATATTATATAGCGGCAGAAATATAAGAAGGGGCGACTTTCTTATATAATGACGCCGCAGCTCCTTAAAGTCCTTCATAAATAACAGAATTGCACCAAAATACATAAATGAAACAAATACATAAAGCAGATAGATCAATCCTACTGCCTTAGCAATGGTAAGCATACTGTACTGCGTCATTCCCAGAGCAAGGAGTGCAAAATACCATATCATTCTCGGAAAAGCAAATGTATGGTCAAACATAATCATACGCACTGTTCCATCTGTGAAAAACTGTCTTGCATGAAGCTTTTTCTTATCAAAAAACATATGAAAAACTTCAAGCTCCCCAATCTGCCATCTCTGCCTTTGCGTATATAGCTTACCAAAGCTTTCAATCGGATCCGTTATAAATATTGCATTTTCACAAAGAGCAACCTTCTGATTAAGATTCTTCTTTACCTGAAGTGTAAGATGTGCATCCTCACAGAGCGTACTTGTATTATACATCTGTGTCTTTAATATTGTTGATTTACGAAACGCAGAAAATGCGCCTGACAGCGAAAATATATTATTATATTCCGACTCATAATTTCTTCCAGCCATAAATGAATGACAATACTCAAGATATTCCATTTTCTGAAGGAACTTAAGTGCAGGATTCTTTGTCTTTTTTATAAGATCAGGATTGGTAAGAATGACACCTGTCATGCAGTGAATATCATCATTATTTTCAAATTTCACCACAAGATTTTCCAATGCATGTTCCTCAAGCTTTCCATCACTGTCTATATTGATAATATATTTTCCTGAACTGTTAAATAATGCAAGATTTAACGCCTTTGACTTTCCCTGCTTAGAATGCATCCACTGCATATTAAGATCAGGATACTTTAACTGGCACTGCTGAAACACCTCAAAACTGTTGTCGCTGCTCATATTATCTACAAGCATTACCTCTATAAGATTATCAGGGTAAGTGGAATCAGCTATAGAGGCTATACATTCACTCAGTGATTCACCTGAATTATATACAGGTATAATCACTGTAATATCAGGCATTTTTTCTATTTCAATCTTTTTCTTCCTTGAAAAGAATTTTCGTAAAAGTACAAGATAACATCCTATAGATGGAATTATTTCTACTACTACGGGTATGAGTATCCATGTTAACCAGGCAGATATCTCACTGGAAAACAAATTTATTATATAATTAATCATAATTAAACTCTCCAACTTTCTGTTTTACAATCTGTCTCTTGGTAAATACATAAAAATACATTATTATCATTAAAGTATAAAAGATAAATCTGCCTATTATAACGTGGGCTGTATAAAATGATGTTACTCCGGTATTGACAAGTATTCCTATGCTTACAATCCTTATAACATTGGCAAATGTAATAAAAGCTATTCCTGACAGGCATAAAATTACCCTTTCAACTACCCTGTATGCCGGATAAAAACATATCATACTAAAATACGTAATAATCTCAATAATACCTGAACACTCCATATTAAGATACATATTTACCGGAAATCCCTTTTCTGAAAGAGTTATTATTCCATATTCGGTATTATAGCTAAATGTATGTGTAAGTTCTCCTATATTTCCCGCAATATATGTAACCATGGTTATGACTGGTTTCTGTATAACCGGCATTACATATGCAAATAAAAATAAAAAAGCTCCAACACTTCCAAACATGAAGAAAAAGAAATCCTGTTTTACACGTTTAAAAACTGATAATATATAAAACCAGATAATAAATAATATAATTGAAATAAATAATTTTAATGACATAGTAAACCTTTCCTATTTATATAGATAAAGTGAATAATTCTGTTTCAATTCCTATATAAGAACAAAGCTGACAAATCCTTTTCAATTCCCTATAGAGAAAAAATGTGCAGACAGTCAAATACTGCCCACACATTTACCGAGTAACAATCTATTAAGCAATATGTTAAATCATATACCTTGCATCTCCAAATACCAGCCTGTCAGAAACAGTATATTTATTAAGAGGTGTTTCGCTTATAGTTAACTTAATCACCTTAAGATTATTATCATCAACTATTTTACCCAAATCTTTGTAAAACACATTCGCCATATTCTCAAGTGTCGGTTTCACCTGCTGAAATGGTTCAAAATCATTGATAAACTTATTCTCATATCTTTTAAAATAATCATCAATGTCTCTCACCATATCAATATACGTAACAAACTTATCATATGACTCTGATGAAATAAGAACCTCTACAATAAATGTATGCATATGCTTTTGATTGCCGTCATCACTTATATCATGAGCTGTATTCAACTTATAAGTATATTTATATCCTCTAATTAACATTTTTGCGCTTCCTAATATATCCATATGATCCAATTACAATTAGCACACATATTCCGGCTAATACAACAGGATAGGTAGAACCCTCCTCATCCTTACTCCATATAGCATATAAAGTAAGACTGTCCGTATCAGGATATGTGAACTTTGAATTGTCTGCATTATACATTTTACCTGTATCCGTTTCATCAGCTTTTGTACTCCAGCCGACAAAAGTATACCCTTCTCTCTTTGGCTGTTCGCCTATTATGGTGATTTCTTCTCCTGAATAATGTTCCGTCGGATCAGTATAAACACCATCGATTATTGTATGTGAACCTTCACCAAAAGCTGCATCATCTGCATTTACATTATAACTAAGAGTAGAGCCTTTCTGCCAAACAGCGTATAAGGTAAGTGTTGTTACATCAGGGAACTTAAAACTGCTTCCCGGTTTATACAAACTGTCTCCAACACCTGCATTGGCATTTGTACTCCATCCTGCAAACTTATACCCTTTTCTTACAGGTTTCTGAGCAATAACTGTCACTTCATCGCCCTTATTATATTTTTTTGAATCTTCATAGACTCCATCATTCAATGTATATCCACCTAATGATGCATCATTCGCATTTACATTATAATATAATGCAATGTTTTCAACCTTTACATCACCTTCATCAGGTATTACCGTACTCTCCTCAGATGTGATAATTCCGTCTACATGCCATCCGTCATCCTCTACTTTTACTACATACCAGCTGACCTTCTGATTTTCACCTAAAAATTTGCTTACATCAGGCTGTTTCTCAATGTTAGCTTCAACATCTTCGACACTTGAAAATACTTTTTTAGCTTCCTTCAAAACACCACTGCCCGCTGGAAAGTAGAGATTACTGCCATATGAAGTATTACCATTCTCATCAGGTCTTGAATTATCTTTTCTTATATAAAACTTACATGGTACATTTTTATCAAGGTACGCAATATTGTTTGTGCTAAGGTGCTTTGTAATAATTTTGGAAGCAGTATAACAATAAACCGTACCATCAAAACCCTCGAATGAACTTCTGTCTGTTGTAACCTTTCCTTTTGCATTTATCGTAACACTTTTCAGGCTGCTGCAGCCACTGAAAGCCCTACTGCGTATCTGTGTTACAGTTGGTGCAATATCAACCTCTGTAAGATTAACACATCCTGCAAATGTAGATGCTGCAATTCCAGTAATTCCATTTTCTACAACAACCTTAGTAACCAATGATTTGTCCCAGTTATTATCATTATTATTGCAGATACCACTTCCAGATATTGTAAGAACTCCGCCTTC
>JALERT010000044.1 GCA_022764445.1 Lachnospiraceae bacterium
TTCATATGTGACCTCCTATTGTATGCGGCAATCCCTGTTACCTGATATTGTTTTCATCAACTAATATCATACAGGTAAATCCACGAATCTACAATTGTGAGGTCACTTCATATTGTCTCCCTAAATCATATACTCTACTTCATACTCTTCTTCCGAATCCTCAAAGAAGTAGTTATAAATGCGTTTCTTATAATGTGCAAACATTTCACCGCCACGCCTCTTTGACTCTACCGGATCGGTTTTAATAATATCCTTAATCTCACCCGGCCTTGCAGACATAACAACAATTCTGTCTCCCAAGTAAATCGCCTCATCAATATCGTGAGTAACCATTACCATGGTTGTTCCTTCCTGTTCCTGAATTCTAAGGATTTCTTTCTGCATTTGGATTCTTGTCAATGCATCTAAGGCTCCAAACGGTTCATCCAGCAAAAGTATCGTGGGGTTGCCTGCTAACCCCCTCGCAATAGCAGCTCTTTGTGACATTCCTCCTGATAACTGTGAAGGATAACTATTGGCAAAGTCCTCGAGTCCTACTAGTTTCAAATGTTCATCAACCTTCTGCTCGCGCTCTTCCTTTGATAAATCTCTAAGGCCAAATCCTACATTATCTTTTATTTTCAGCCATGGAAGAAGTCTGTGATCCTGAAAAACCATTCCACATTTTGGTCCCGGCCCTTCAACAGCATGACCATTACGTTCAACCTTTCCATCTTCATAATCAACTAATCCGCATATAATTTTTAATAAAGTACTTTTACCACATCCACTGTGACCTACAATTGTGATAAACTCACCTTTCTTAACTTGAAGATTAATATCCTTTAAGACTTCCATTGGCTGTTTATCAACAAGAAACTTTTTATTCAAATGCTCGACATTTATTATGACATCATCTGCATCGTCTTTCTTATTAATACTGCTTTTCTTATCCGTCATTTTCTAACCCTCCTCTTCTGTTTTTTCTGTGTTTTGTTATTTGATATATTTGCATTATATTTATAATATTCCTATCTGTATAGTATGATATAAGAAATCGTTTTCATTTAGCTTGATTAAAAAATCGAATGTTCAGCTTATTTCACGAAGAATCAAATATTTTGTGTCTATTCTTCCTTTTAATTAAAAGATTATGAAAACGTTATCATAGTTGTTTTTTCTGTTATTGCAATATAAATTTGTTTTTTTATTCTCTTGTAAATTCATTTTTATATAAATTTTCATATAAAATATTATATATGTTTCATAAATTGCTTCATGAATTTTCTCAGAAAAATTCATTTTATTCTATATATCAATAAAGCAATCTTGTATACATCGGACTGTAGACAGAGGAAATACAGGTCTTAGAACATAACCTGACAGAATTATCAAATTTGCAGATGAACAGCAAACTAAATATCAACGAAACATCAACAAAGAAGCATCAACTATTTACATCATTTATGATTTATGGTATTATTGACAAGGTTTATGTGATCAAAGGTGATCACGCTATAATGCGGCTTTGCTTCATTATGCGTGGTCTTTTCTATTTTAATGGGGACATAATTATTCCTAATTAAATACACTTAAACTTAACTGACATTTTAATCATTACATATTATAGGAGGATGAATCATGAAAACATTAACAGATATCCTTAACCAGATTGACTCTATAGTCTGGGGACCGATTATGCTTATTCTTCTTGTAGGTACGGGTATATTCCTGACAATCAGAACAAAAGCATTATGTTGGAGAAACCTTCCATATGCCCTTAAAAGCGTTCTTAGTAAAGAGGCACGTCAGAAAAAAGGCGATGGTGATGTATCTCCCTTCTCTGCACTGACAACAGCTCTTGCAGCAACCATAGGCACAGGTAACATCGTAGGTGTTGCTACAGCTATGGTATCAGGTGGTCCCGGAGCACTTGTATGGATGTGGATATCAGCAGCATTTGGTCTTACGTCAAAATTTAGCGAATGTATGCTTGCCATAAAGTACCGTGAAGTGAATGAAAAAGGTGAAATGTCCGGCGGTCCTATGTATACAATGAAAAAGGGCTTTAAAAACAAGAAACTAGGTATAGTCCTTGGATGGTTTTTCGCTTTATTTGCAGTTATTGCTTCATTTGGTATAGGTAATCTTACACAGGCAAACTCAATATCTACCGCGCTTAATTCTACATTTAATATACCACTCACCATAACAGGTATCGTCATTACATTACTTGCATTAATCATAATAATTGGTGGTATTAAATCTATTTCAAAGGTATCACAGGTAGTTGTACCACTTATGGCTTTATTTTACATAGTAGCCGGTCTTGTAGTAATAATTGGTAATATAGGAAATGTTCCTGCTGGTGTTGCAATGATATTTAAGATGGCATTTTCCATTAAAGCTGTAGGCGGCGGACTCTGCGGAAGCATCGTTGCTTCTATGATGCAGGCTATGCGATTTGGTGTTGCACGTGGTGTATTCTCCAATGAAGCTGGCATGGGTTCAGCAGCTATAACAGCAGCAGCAGCTACAACAGACGATCCTGTACGTCAGGGTTACATCAATATGACAGGTACATTCTGGGACACTATCGTAGTTTGTACAATCACAGGTCTTTGTATCGCAAGCTCCGGTGTACTTGGTTCAACAGATACAGTTCTTTCAGGTAAATATACATATTCTGCTGAATCAAACTCAGTATCAATCACAGCAAAAGCTGATAAAAACACTATAAAAACAACAACTTACAATATATCTGCTGACTCTGAGAATCCTTCTAATATCGTCCTTACAGAAGCTAATACAGATAAAGCGACTACTCTTATTCCTGATAAAGACGCTTCAGCAGAAGGCACAATAACAGGTACATGGAAAGATGACAGCAATAATGAATATGTATTTAATAAAGATGGTTCTTACGAATACAACGAATTAACAGTTGGTTCTGCACTTACAATCAAAGCATTCAAAACAGTTCTCGGTAATGTAGGTGGATATCTTGTATGTATCGGAATCGCATTATTCGCATTTTCAACTATACTTGGTTGGGAATATCATGGTGAAAAAGCATTTGAATATCTTTTCGGTACACACAAATTCAATATGATTTACCGTATAGTTTTCTCACTCATCGCATACATCGGAGCCACAACAACTCTTGAAATTGCATGGACATTCTCAGATATCGCCAACGCACTTATGGCAATACCTAACCTTATATGTCTCCTTGTAATGAGTGGAACTATTGCAAAAGAAATGGATCGTTTCCAGAAGGAAATCAAGGGATAAAAAAAGAAAATCATTTAGAAACTTGCGCCTGTCATGCACAGGCGCTTTCTTTGTGGTACAATGTATTTGCATTTAAATGGATATAATTCTATACTTTGTAATGATAGTATTATATTTATGTTCTCTCGGAGTCTCTTTGTGTTTGATTTTTTGAGATGATGTTTCGTAAGATGTGCATAAATATGTGTGTATCTGAATCAGCCGCAAAAGCAGGTGCAAGAGAGATTCCGAGAGTACATTATTTAAAAAAAGGAGGTTTCCACAGTGGACAGCTTTATATATAGTCTTAATGCGACAGTACCGGTATTCGCGATAATGATAATCGGACAGTTTCTTAAAAGAATTGGTATTATTGACATACCATTTGCCAATATCGCCAATAAATTTGTATTCAAGATATGTCTGCCCTGTCTTCTTTTTCAGGACTTGGCAGTAACCAATATAAGAGAGAATTTCGACCTTTCTTATGTCGGATTCTGCTTTTTGGCAACGCTTTCATCAATCCTTGTTATATGGTTCCTTGCTAAAAAACTTTTAAAGAATAAAACAGAGGTCGGTGCTTTTGTACAATGTTCATACAGGAGCAGTGCTGCCATACTTGGAATAGCATTTATCCAAAACATATACGGAACGTCAGGAATGGCACCACTTATGATTATCGGTTCCGTACCACTTTACAATATATTCGCCGTAATTATATTAACATTTGAAAGCAATAGCGCAGAAAATATGAACAGTACGGACAATATTAAACGTGCATTTGTTAATATCCTTAAAAATCCAATTATTATTGGTATATTCTTAGGACTTATCGCCTCTTATTTTAACTTTGATTTTCCTAAAATGATCGACAAGACCATCAATAACCTTGCGGTAATGACTTCGCCCCTTGCTCTTATATCTATAGGTGCCACATTTGAGGGTAAAAAGGCTCTTGCCAAGATTAAAAGTACGGCAGTTGCTTCTTCCATAAAACTTATAGTTCTCGCTGCTATATTTATTCCAATTGCTGTATACTTTGGTTTCCGTGACCAGAAACTTATAGCTCTTGTAATAATGCTTGCATCACCATGTACACCTACAGCTTACATAATGGCAAAAAATATGGATGGAGATGATGTACTTGCATCAAGTATAATTGTTACCACAACATTCTTCTCATCCATAACGCTTACATTCTGGATATTTATACTTAGAGCATTTGGGCTTTTATAATGTAAAACACCCCCAGGTCCTCATAAATGATGGACTGGGGGTGTATCTTATATTTATCCTAGTACAACTGTTTCTTAATAACTGGACTTTTTGCGCTGAATATTTTTATGAGAGTGCTACTCAAAAAAAGTAGGCGTAGCGGGCTACGCTGAGGCTTTTTGAGCAGTGCTATCATGAAAATAGGCAAGCAATAAAGTCTGGTTAATTAAAAACAGTTGTACTAGTTATTCATAGAAGCTAAAAGTGCCGCTATATCGTCCTGTGACATCATGGCATTCGGATCTGCTGCCGTTTCTTCTTCCTCTGCTGGCTCTTCTATTGCCATTGGTTCTTCAACAGACTCCTCCTCAGACTCCGACTGGGCTGCTATAAGCTTTGCTATCTCCTCTGGTGTCATCATCGCATTCGGATCTGACACTGGTTCTTCCTCTTCAGGTTCTTCGATTGCCATTGGTTCTTCGGCTGGCTCCTCTTCCTCTGGCTCCTCGATTGATATTGGTTCTTCGGCTGGCTCCTCTTCTTCTGGTTCCTCAATTGATATTGGTTCTTCGGCGGTTTCTTCTGCCACTGTAGTTTCTTCTACGTCTCCAACTACATCCTCAAGTATACTTTCTTCAAGCCCTGTGTCGTCAGATGTTTCAGTAGCTTCATTAAATAATGTTTCTTCGGAAGCAAAAGAATTCTCTGATACAGGAGTTTTTTCAGCCTCATTTGCTGTATTATTATCCCTGTCAGCACCTTTAAGCATATCAATAGCCGTTGCATGACTAATCATACCATCAGGTACAGTAAATGTCTTTTCTCTTATTTCACTATAAAGTTTAGGGAACTCTTCTTTTATATCCCTAAGTACATTCTCAATATCATTACTTGTCTTAGTCTGGTACTTCGCAATAATCTTAGCTGCCTGAATAGTATTATCATTAACAGCCTGAATTACATCCTGCAGTGAAGCATCTCCCTCGTCTGTATCCTTAACTGACTTGACACATGCATAAATAGCCTTTTCAAACTTAAGCTGCTCTGTGAGCTTTTCCTCAAGAAGATTGAACATCTTATCCTGATATTCACGCTGTCTTTCTTCCGCTTCTGCACGCTCACGGCGCAGTACCGAGTTCACACCGTCTATTACAAAATATGTTGTAATAATGACGATAAATGCAAGAACAATGCTTAGTACAATCCCTAACATGCTGGAAGTTAACTCATCATGAAAAATCACTTCCGCAAGCACACCTGCAATCCATACAAGTGCAGAAATAATAGTTGTGTTCTCTAGTTTCATACCTCTCCTCCTCCATCGTAAAATCAACGTTTCTACAGATAAAAGTATACCATACTTCACTATTATTTCAAGTGTATGTGGGGGATTCTATTGATATATATGAGCTATCAGTTATCCTCAAAGAAAACTATTTATTGGGAATAAAAAATCAGCTCTGGCAAAATATATTGCCAAAGCCGATTTTTTGTTAGGAACATTTGCTTCATTTAATGAACAAGTATCATTAATCGAACTACAATATATTTATAAAATATATTATAATTCATTATTCCGTAACAGCCACTTTACCAGTTGTAATTTCATCTGTAGTTACATTTCCCAGAGTATCTTTTAATGCACCAGCTGCAATTTTAACTGTATTGTTTTCACCACTTTGTGCATTCTTAAATGCTATTATAAGTGTTTTACCTGAAACTTCAACAGTATCCTCATCACTAAGAGCAGCAAAGTTTGTACCATCAGCAGCAAATGTAATTGCATTTTTAAGATTTGTGTAACCACTTTCATCTAATGCACTTAAAATATTTTCATCAAATGTTATTGTCAATTTCTTATTCTCTTCAGTGAATGCTGCCGGTGTCTGACCAACATTTGTTGGAGCTTTAGTATCAACTGTAACGTCAAATGTATCACTTATAGATGCACCAATAGGATCAGTTCCTGTTAAAGTTATTTGCACTGTACCATCAGCATTTGCAGCAGGAGTTATTTTTACATAATTTTTTCCACCTTTTTGCTCTATTGATGCAGTTGCAATTTTATCATCTGATGATGAAACAGTATACGAAATTGTATCACCCTCATCCTCATCATTAAAAGAAGTAAATTCAAATTCTTTTTCTTCTTTAATTGGTACATCAGAACCTATATCATCCATTTCTTTACCAACTGTTGGACTATGATTATCTCCAGTTGCTGGTGTCGTATTCTCAGTATTTGTAATAACAATTAACTTAATATCAGCATCAGTTTTCTTAACATCTTCACCATCTTTAACAGATGTTCCACCTGGTAATGTAGCTCTGAATTCAATGTTCTTATCAGTAAATACACCAGGTATATCTATTACATATTTTTTAGCATACTCATTATTTTTTGAATCTTTAACTGTGTCAAGTGCTATCACTTCAGGAGTATACTCTGTTTTTGTTGCAGCATCAACAAACTTCATTGCCTTTACAGCGTTTACTGCTACTGCATGACTAAATTCTACAGTAAACTGAGCATCAGTATTAACATCTTTAATCTTTCCGGCAGTTAAAGCAGTTCCATTACCTTTTACAATGCTAACTGATACAGGCTTTCTTAAATCTGCTTCATAATTATCTGTTGGTACAAAACTTGTAGTAACAGTATTAACAATTGTCTTCTCTGGATTTCCATAAACTTTTGTAACTGTTAATTCAACGTTATACTGAACATTCTTTGTTAAATTATTTTCAAATGTAATCTCAACATTAACATCATCCTTTACACTTGCTTTAGCTGTCACAGAACTATTATCCTTAGAATTTGTAACTTTCACACTTGTAACTTCTTTAAGTTTTGTATCAAATGGAACTAACAGCTTACCATCTTTAAATGTTACATCTCCTTTGATAGCAGGCTTAGCGTCATCATCAGTTGTTATATCAACTTTGTAATCAGCAGGTGCAACATTAGGATTCTGCTGTAAGCAGTTTCCATCGTTATTTTTAACATTTTTGCTTACTACTAATGTGTACTTAGTATTTCCAGAAAGCTTTTCTGATGGAACAACTTTGATATAACCCTTTTCAGTAGGTTTATCAGTTGTACCCTCTAACAATCTTGATGTATCTATAGTTGTTTTAACTTCTTTGTCACCATTCAGTAACTTAATGTTTCCGGCTAAAGTTGTTGTATCAATATCTTCAGGCTTGTTAAATGTAATTTTTACATATGAATCTTCTGAAGTACTTTCATCTGGTTTATCAAATTTAACCTTATCGATTGAAGGACCATCTCCAGCTACAAAATCAAAGGTCTGAAGTGATGATTTATTACCACTCTTATCCATAATATCCTGTGCTTTGATAGAAACTGAACCTTTCACATTAGCTGTAGTAGCATTAGGATATGTTATATCAACATATGAAGTAGAACCGTTTTCAACTATATCTCCGATAGTTGCAGGATAATCTTTAGAGCCCTTATATAATTTGATAGCATTAGCTAAAGTTACCGTAGCATTTTTATCAACATCTTTGCAATCAAAGTAAACTCTTATTTTATTATCTGGATCATTCAACTTAACATTTGTCATGCCCTGTATTGATGTATAATCCTTACCATTCTTTACTTTGATGTCAGTAATCTTTGGAGCAGTCTTGTCTTCACCCTCAAATGTAAATGTAAAGGTGTAATCATTAGCCATTGCATTATTGGAAATTGTGTAGTCATCAGCAATAACTTTCTGTTTATCATTTTTTCTTGATGGATTAGTACCTGCTAAAGTTACTCTAAATGTTTTTCCTTTAAGAGTTTCTCCTTTTTCTAAAGAGAAATTCTTTGGGTTAATTGTTAACTGAACGTAATCATCTTTGCCTATTGTTGCTTTTTTAGCTTCAACAGCTGTACCAGCTACAACGCTTTTTTCATCATCTGCTCTTGTAATTAAAACATTTCCCTCACGTCCACCTGTAGCAAACTCTTTAGCATCTTTTGCAAGTGTGATATCATCACGAATCTTCTCAGACATTTTTACATTTATCTTAACAGTTTCGTCAAGAGGTAATTTTGATAAAGACTTATCTTCCAAAGTACTTTCAGGCTGACCAACAACTGTTGGTGCGGTAACATCTAAAGTCTTGAATGATGTTGTCTTATAATCTGAATCCTTAGTACCTAATGTCACACCATAGATGTTTTTGATGTATGGACTTTCGAAGATTTCATAATCACTATTGTCTTTTAATCTCTCAGTTGGAGTTAATGTAACTCTGTTTAAGTCCTTATTGTAAGAGATTTTCTGAGCAACTCTATTGTGTGTATCTTTTTCTCTTATAAATAAGTAATCAGTTGTCACTGTGCTTTCATCAAGCCTAACCTCAGCCGCACCAAAGTCTATTGTAACTGCTGCAGCTGCTTTAAATGTGCTTCCATCATCAAGCATTTTAGCTGTTGTAAGTGGGTTTACTAAACCTTCCTTTTCTTCACTAACTTTCTTAAGATCACCATTGTAGATATCTGCTTCATTAACAGCTTTTGGTTTTGCTGACTTATAAGCAAATGTTAATGCAAATGCATCTATATCAGCTCCGTTTGCTGCCTTTAATCCGTTAAGGACTAATTTATACTGATGCTTTGGTGTTAAATAGTCTTTTGCACCAACAACCTTTATATACATACTTTCAGAGTACCAATCCTGATTTGCTTCTACAGCTATATTCTTTCCATCTGTTACATCGATAAGCTGTACACTCTTGGAATTAATTGTAGACTTATCCACAGGAGTATCAAATTTTACTTCGATATCACTTCCTTCATCTCCATATGTCCATTCATTGTCTACATTTAATGATACACCATCGTCAGTTGTTGAATCATAAATTTTCTGTCCGTTTGCTGTAATCTTCTTTGTAACTACTGTATTTGTAGTTTTGAATGTAGCGATTGTACGATTTGTGATAACTGCTGTTCCTTTTTCGCTTTTTATTCCATCAACAACAACTTTGTATTCTGCATCAGGATCAAGTACAGATAATGACTTGAATGCAATTACGTCTTTGTCAATTGTTGGAAGAGAAATAGCCATTGTTTCACTGCCCTTAACGAGCTTGATAGTTGAGTTTGTAACTGAAGCAGCATCAAATGCTCTGTCAAGAGTTAATTCAAAGCTTGAAGCTCTTGAAACAGTTGCACCATCAAGATCTGTTTTTTCTCCGAGAGCATTTACAGCCTTGATTGAAGCTACATTTAAAACGCCTGCTGTTAATTCAATGCTCTCACTAACATCACCATTTACAACAACATTCTTTGTAACATCTTCAAAACCTTCTTTGCTTACTACAACTGTGTATGTACCACCTGGAAGAACCTTTGTTGTGAATGGAGTGCCATCTGTAACACCCTCTGCAACAACCTCTGCACCATTAAGAACCTTGATGCTTGCACCCGTCACATTCGAAGAAATCGTTATGGTACCCTTTGTCGAGACAAATTTTTCCGACTTTTTTCGACCTCCGCAAACCCTTATAAACACTGGACTCGCGGGGTGTTACTCAAATTTGCAATTTTTTTGCAATAAGTAAAATACCCTGATTTTGAGCAAAATTTTA
>JALERT010000166.1 GCA_022764445.1 Lachnospiraceae bacterium
TATACAACAGACAATAAGGTTGTTGTGATTCCAAATGGTACTATTTCCAATACAAATGTTACCAATACATCAAAGCAGGATGAAAGGATGCTTATCCTGGACTTTATGGTATCATACGATACGGATATTGAAAAAGTAAGAGAGCTGATTATGGGATTACTTGACGCAGATAAATTTATATGTCATGATAAACCTATGAGCGTTGTCGTAGACAAACTTAATCCTATGAGAATTAAGATGCTTGCGAAGGCATGGGTGAAGACAGATGATTACTGGGATGTAAGATATCGTCTTTTAGAGGAGATTAAAGTAACACTTCAGGACAATAATATTAGCATATCATAATGATTAAATTTTGGATTATTAATGATAAATATACAGAAAGCTGGTGAGAAGAAGTGGTTAGGTATTATCGAACAGATGATAGGAAGATTCATGAAGAGGAGGGCCCTGGTGATGGAGTATGGATAGATATGATTAATCCATCTGTATCAGAGGGTGAGGAATTAGCTGAAAAGCTTCATATTGATGTTCACGATTTACTCGCTGCACTCGATGAGGAAGAAAGTTCCCGTGTGGAGCTTGAGGATGGTTATACACTGATACTTGTGGATATTCCTGCCACAGAGATAAGACACGATAAAGAGGAGTATACGACTATACCACTTGGTATAATTCTTACAGCTGATATGATTATAACTGTCTGTACGGAAGAAACAACAATACTTCAGGCTTTTATCAATGGAAGGGTTAAAGAGTTCAGTACAAAGAAAAAACTTCGTTTTGTATATCAGATTCTATTTAGAATAGCATCATTTTATCAGACTAACCTTCGTATAATTGATAAAAAGCGTACAGAGATAGAAGAGAGAATTGATGATAATACAGAGGATATAGATCTTATAGATCTCCATGCGTTAGAGTCAACTCTTGTATACTTTGCTACTTCTCTACGAGCCAATGCGGTAGTGCTTGACCGTCTTACAAGGTATAAGAGACTTGAACAGTATCCTGATGATAAAGATCTTTTAGGAGATGTAATCGTGGAAAACCAGCAGGCTATCGAGATGACCATGATATACCGAGATATAATAAATGGTACAAGAGAACTTATGTCATCGGTTATCGATAACCGTCTTAATAATGTTATGAAGACTCTTACATGCATCACTCTTGTAATGGGTATTCCTACGCTGATATCAGGTCTTTATGGTATGAATGTTGATACAAGATGGATGCCGCTTGCACATACACCTCATGGTTTTGGGATTATATGTATACTTGTTGTCACAGTCTGTATAACTCTTCTTCTTTTGCTTAAGAGGAAAAGGTATCTATAATTATAGATACCTTTTTTGTATATTATACTGAATTGTTTTAATCTTCATTTAAATACTTTTCGTATACGTCGATAACTTCCTTCATGGCTTTCTGTCCTGGAGCACCTATTGTATTTCTCTTTTCTACACATGTCTCCATACTAATTGCATCGTATATATCTTCTTCAAATACAGGGCAGATAGCTTTATATTCATCAAGTGTCATCTCTCCGAGCGATTTATTATTATCGATACAGAATAAAACGAGCTGACCGATTATGCCATGTGCATCTCTAAATGGAACACCATGATTAACAAGGTAATCAGCTGCATCTGTTGCATTGGTAAATCCACCTTCTGCACTTGCACGCATCCTGTCTTTATTAAATGTAAGAGTATCAAGCATGCCATTAAAAAGAAGTATACATCCCTTAGTTGTATCAATGGCATCAAAGACAAGCTCTTTATCTTCCTGCATATCTTTATTGTAGGCAAGAGAAAGACCTTTCATTGTAGTAAGAAGAGAAGTAAGTGTGCCGTAAACACGACCTGTTTTACCTCTTACAAGTTCTGCAATATCAGGATTTTTCTTCTGTGGCATGATACTGCTTCCTGTAGAATATGAATCATCTATCTCAATAAATTTATATTCGTTTGTATTCCATATGATGATTTCCTCGCAGAAACGGCTAAGGTGCATCATGATTAATGACATATCAGATGAAAGCTCAATAAGGTAATCTCTGTCGGAAACTGAGTCCATGCTGTTAAGAGTAGGACCATAAAAACCAAGAAGCTTTGCTGTGCGTTCTCTATTGAGTGGATATGTAGTCCCTGCAAGAGCTCCTGAACCGAGAGGACAGTAATTCATTCGCTCATATGTATCCTTAAGACGTGAACGGTCACGCTTAAACATCTCGAAGTAAGCACCCATATGATGTGCAAGTGTTATAGGCTGTGCCTTTTGAAGGTGGGTAAATCCCGGCATTATCGTATCGAGATTTTTCTTCATAATCTTTAAAAGACTTTCAAGGAGATTTTTTAGAAGTTTGTCTATCTCGAGTATTTCCTTTCGTGTATAGAGTTTCATATCGAGAGCAACCTGGTCATTACGGCTTCTTCCTGTATGAAGCTTTTTGCCTGCATCGCCTATGCGTTCAATAAGGTGAGCTTCAACAAAGCTGTGAATATCTTCATGTTCGCCATCAATAATAAGTTTACCTGATTCGATATCACTTAAGATACCATTTAATCCATCGACAATAGCCTTTTTATCGTCTTCAGTAATAATTCCCTGTTCAGCAAGCATAGTAACGTGGGCTATACTTCCTGTAATGTCTTCCTTGTAAAACTTTTGATCAAATGATAATGATTCATTAAAGTTTTGTACTAGTTGGTTAGTTTCTTTTGTAAATCGTCCGCCCCAGAGTTTCATGGTGGTCCTCCAATCTTATTTTATGTATAAATTTCCCAAAGGGATTTTTGAAAACTATATATTGTATTCTTCTAATATTATATACGTCATTAAAATACCGAAATGGAAGAACCATTTCGGTATCTGATAATCTGCTATAATAACGATTATATTTAAAATATAAGCAGCTTGTTTGTAAGATTAATCCTCAGTTATAGGTTCGCCATTGTCATCAAATTCGATGAAATCATCATCAAAATCGTCTATATAGTCAGATGGCTCTAAATCTTCAAAACAATCACGTGATAAAAACTTATATACAGCAAATGCGATGCCTGCTACTGCTGCAACAGCACCGATAATTGCTAATGTAACCATAAGGCAGTTTTTATTTTTCTCTTCAAGTTCTTTTTTGTGAATGAGTTCGTTAATTTTTGCTACATTTAATAAATCCTCGATTTTTGAATTCATAATTCCCCGTCCTTTCTGCTCAAAAGAGCTTTATACTTAATATTAATAAATATTATACCATATATCTGATTTAATATCTATAATTTTTTTAGTTTTGCGAAGGATGCCATCATTTTTCTTTGCGTGCCATTGTCGAATGATACAGTTACCTGATAGTCACCTGAACGTGGAAGCATTTCTTTTACAATACCTTCACCGAACATCTTATGTTTCACTCTGTCACCTACAGAGTAATTTACAGATGTACTGTCTGATGTCTTTTTTTGGGGAGAGGAATACATATTTCCAAATCCCTTCTGTATAAAAGGGTTATTGTCAAGAGAAGCTTTACCTGATACTGCATGACAGTTTTGTTTGACAGATTTTTCCGCCTGAGGATTCCATTTAGAGGAAGGTGTGCCGGCAGCCGGTTTTTTATACGATGGTGCCGGTTTATCAAATATGTTATTATTCTTTAAGAAATCTGCAGCACTGTAGTGGCCTGCATTTCCTGATGAAAATGAGGAAGAAATATTACTCTTTTTCATGGAAGAATCTGTTGAAACAGCCTGTTTTATAAGGTATCTTGGAATTTCATTTATAAAGCGGGAAGGCCTGTTAAACTGTTGTTCACCATTGCGGAAACGGCTTTTGGCACAGCTTAGGGAGAGTTTTTCCTTAGCTCTTGTTATGCCGACATAGCAAAGACGTCTTTCTTCTTCCATTTCTTCGGGGTCATCGCCCATAACAGCACCATATCCGGGGAATATTCCATCTTCCATTCCAACAAGATATACATAAGGAAATTCAAGACCTTTTGCACTGTGAAGAGTCATAAGTAAGACTATGTCATTACTTTCATCGACGTTATCTATATCAGCGACAAGCGCTACCTCTTCAAGAAAACCGCTAAGTGTAGGTTCTTCTTCACAGTTTTCTTCGTAAGAGACAACTTTATTGATAAGTTCTTCTATATTTTCTATTCGACCATTGGCCTCATCGGTGTCTTCTTCTTCAAGAAGTCTGACGTATCCTGTCTCATCGATAATTTCACGTATCAGGTCTTCAAGAGTGTATCCTGGCATCTGAAGATGACGCTTAAAGGATTCAATAAGACTTACGAATGAACCAAGCTTACCGGCACTCCTTTTAATACCATCGATATATTCATAATTCTGTAAAGCACCATAGAAGCTCGTCTCATGCTCTATAGCGTAGGCTGATATGCGGTCGATAGTAGTAAGTCCTATACCTCTTTTTGGTACATTGATGATTCGTTTAACAGATATGTCATCGAGTCCGTTTTCGATTGTTCGAAGATATGCCAGCATATCCTTTATTTCTTTACGCTGGTAGAAGTTAACTGCACCGACGATCCTGTAAGGGGTATTATTGGCTATAAGTCTTTCTTCAAATACACGTGACTGGGCATTTGTTCTGTAAAGTATAGCAAAGTCATTGTAATTAGCCTGACCTGTGGAAACGGCATTTTCTATAGCATCTGCGATGCTTCCAGCCTCGTCATATTCATTCTGAAATTGTGAGAAATATATGAGATCTCCCTTTTTCTTTTCAGTCCAGAGAGCTTTTTCCTTACGTTCTGTATTATTTTTGATGACGGCGTTGGCAGCATCAAGGATATTCTGTGTAGAACGGTAGTTTTCTTCAAGCTTAATAACTTTGGCATGTGGATATGACTCTTCAAAGTTAAGTATATTGTGGATATTAGCACCGCGGAACTTATAAATGGACTGATCATCATCACCTACCACACAGAGATTCTGTTCAAGCTCACCTGTCTCTGAATGTGTGTTGGCAAGCATATTAATAAGTCTGAACTGGGCAGTATTAGTATCCTGATATTCGTCAACCATTATATACTTAAATCTATTCTGATAGTATTCAAGTATATCAGGATTTTCCTGAAAGAGCTGAATTGTCTTACAGATAAGGTCATCGAAATCAAGGGCATTAGAGTCCCTGAGTCTTTTTTCGTATTCACGATATGCACGTGCATATATTTCCTTCATATAATCGTCCTGTGCCTGAAGCTCGTATTGTTCAGGTGTAATAAGTTCATCCTTGGCAGATGAGATAACACTCATAAAAGTTCTTTCTTTAAACTTCTTAGGGTCAAGCTCAAGATATTTGATAATGTCGCGCATAAGAGTTTTCTGGTCGTCACCATCATATATCGTAAAGCTTCTTGTGTAGCCTAGTGCTTCAATATGACGCCTCAGTATTCTTACACATGTAGAATGGAATGTACTTACCCATATATCATCAGCTCCCTGTCCTACGATATTATCAACTCGTTCACGCATTTCACCGGCAGCCTTGTTAGTGAAAGTAAGGGCGAGTATGTTCCAGGGATTTACTCTGTGTTCACTTATAAGATAAGCGATACGATGGGTAAGAACCCTTGTCTTACCTGAACCGGCACCTGCAAGGATAAGAAGAGGCCCCTTAAAGTGTTTTACAGCTTTTTCCTGCTCAGGATTTAATCCTTCTAATATGTTCATTTTAGTCTCCTGTATTTTATAATCTTCTGACAAATGGAAGCAGGTGCATTTTATGCAAACTTCGTTTGCGGGCACCTGCGTAGGTCACAAGGAATCTCCCCACTAAGGCGGGTCCCCCCTTCTGACAAATTTAAAGTTTATCACGGTATGATTTTGCATTAGTAAAAAAATCTGTTAGTTTATCCGCATCATTTAATGCAATTATATCTCGTGCATCTTTTAATGTATCAATATATTTATCAAGAAATGAAACGATGCATTTTGAATTGGTAAGTGAAATATTTTGCCACATTTCAGGTGAAGATGAAGAAATTCTTGTTAAATCTTTAAGTCCTCCTGCTGCAAGCTTTGCATATATCTCATCATTATCAAGAGAGGCAACCGTATTGACTAGAGAAGCTGATATAACGTGAGGTCCATGGCTTATTGCGGCAGTAACATCATCATGTCTTTTATAATCCATTATTTCACAATGAGAACCTGAATCCGTTACAAACTTTTTAAGCCACTCAATATATCTTTCAGGGACTTCCTTTGTTGGAGTAAGAATATAATAGGCATTTTTTAGAAAAGAAGAACTGGAATTGCTATATCCCGTCTTTTCAGAGCCTGTCATCGGATGACCTCCTACAAACTGTTTATCAAGCCCCAGATTATGAATTGCCTCATGTATATTGCCTTTGACACTTCCTACATCAGTTATCAGACATTCATCAGATATATAGTTTTTTATCCTTTTAAGATAAGAAACATTTGTAATAACAGGAGCGCATAAAAAAATTACCTGACATTTAGAAAAATCCTCAAGTTCTGTACTAATATATGTAAGGACTCCGTCTTCTTTGGCAAGTTCAAGCTGTGGATGTGGTCTGTTTTCATAATAGTTATATGCCATAATCTCAGACTCCGGATAAAGTTCACGAAGAGAACGGGCAATAGTTCCACCAATAAGTCCAAAGCCAATAAATCCAAAGTGATTAAATTCAGGTATATTTTTCATAATGTTTATCAATCTCCTGTTATCTTATTTATAGTTAATATCAGTAAAAGATAGTATAACAAACAAGCTTAAATATTATCTTTTACTGATATAGTGTGAACTGTAACGTATGTATACATTTTATCTAACATGTTTATAAGTGTCAACAGATTGTGCGGCGGTTTCTTTACATAGTAAGAAAAAAGAAGTATAATTACAATAATTGTCTAAAAATAATGTTTGCTCTGAGAGAATAAAATGTTCTCTCGGAATTTCTTTGTGCTTGATTTTGTGAGATGATTTTTTGTCAGATGTGCACAAATTTATGAGGCGTACGTGGAACGTACGTTGATTAAATTTGTGTGCATATGTCGGAAAATCAGCCACAAAAGCAAGTGCAAGAGAGACTCTGAGAGAACATTATAATAATATGGAGGAAAAAAGATGAAGTTTCTGCGAAAACTTTTCAACAATATAGGTGATTTTTTTCACATGATATTTGGTGTCATATGCAGTTACATAGGTATTCTGTCAAATATAGCAGGTACAATTATTGGAATACTGGCTGCTGTTCTTCTTGTATCAGCAGTTGCAGGCACATGTGTTTATGTCAAAGTGCTTCCAATGTTTACTGAGGCGAGAGAAGTTGTATTCTATAAACTTGTCAATATGAGCAAGGACGATTTTGTCATGAAGGAAGACACAATCGTATATGACTATAAAGGGAAGCAGATAGGTTCTGTAAATGCAGGTCAGTACAAATATGTCAATATTAAAAATATATCACCATATATTTATGATGGTTATATAGCTGTAGAAGATAAAAGATTTAAGACACATGGCGGTGTTGATTTACTTGCAACACTTCGTGCAGGTGTTTCACTTCTTAAAAATAACATGAAGATTACCCAGGGAGGAAGTACAATTACACAGCAGGTAATTAAGAACAATCTTCTTACCCAGGAGAAAAGTTATACAAGAAAGATTGCTGAGATCATGCTGGCTCCTGCAGTAGAGTCAAAGTTTAGTAAACCTCAGATTATGGAATTTTACTGTAACAGTAACTACTATGGGAACAGGTGTTATGGTGTCGGTGCGGCAAGTCGTTACTATTTTGGAAAGAAATGTAAAGACCTCGAGCCTCATGAGGCGGCTCTTCTTATAGGTCTTTCAAATAGTCCTGCTGCATATGATCCGATTAATAATCCCAAGAATGCCAAGAAAAAAAGAAATGAAGTTTTAAAGAAAATGTATAATGAGGGAGTAATAACATCAAAGCAGTATAAATCATCCATAAAGAAAAAGATAAAGGTTAAACAGCTTTATAAGGATGGCGGTAAAGAAGGATATGTTGTAAGTTATGCCATTCATTGTGCAGCGACGGCATTAATGGAGCAGGATAATTTTAAGTTCCAGTATATATTTAAAAATCAGGATGACTACAAAAAATACAATAAAAAATATACAAGGGTATACAGTCAGAAGTGTGATGATATACGTTCCGGAGGTTATAAACTCTATACATCAATCAATATGAAAAAGCAGAAAAGTCTGCAAAAAGCTGTTGATAATGGACTTGCATACAATACGGAGAAAGATCCTGAAAGTAAAAAGTATGCACTTCAGGGTGCTGCCGTATGTGTAGATAATGAGAGTGGTTATGTTGTTGCAATAGTGGGTGGGCGTGGAACTAAAGACGAATACAACAGAGCCTATCTTTCTGCAAGACAGTCAGGAAGTTCCATTAAGCCACTTATTGATTATACTCCGGGATTTGAATCCGGTTTATATTCTCCATCAACTATTGTAAATGATCATAAGTTTGAGAATGGACCTAAAAATGCCGGTTCTTACTTTGGGAGAGTACCGATAAGAGAGGCTGTTGCAAGATCGTTAAATACAGTAGCATGGCAGGTGCTTTACAATATCACCCCGGAATATGGTCTTTCATTCCTTGAAAAAATGCACTTTAGAAATTTAAGCTATGTGGATAACGAAAATATGTCTATATCACTTGGTGGATTTACAGAGGGTGTTCGTGTAGTAGATATGGCAAAAGGTTTCTCGACACTTGCCAATAATGGTTCATACAGTGACAGGACATGTATAAGGGAAATAAGAAGAGCCGGTGACGGAACTATTTATAAAAATATCAATGAGAAAACACAGGTATATAATGAAGATGCAGCATGGATGATGACAGATGTTTTACAGGGAGTGTTTAACGAGCCGTATGGTACAGGACGTTCATTAAAACTTGATGGTGGTCAGATTGCAGCAGGTAAGACGGGAACTACCAATTCAAGTAAGGATGTATGGTTCTGTGGTTATACAAAATATTATACAACTGTAGTATGGGCAGGATTTGATACGCCAAGAGCCATGCCGGGAGCATCGGGAGCATCTATTCCGGGAGCTATCTGGAAGAATTATATGAATGAAATTCATAAAAATCTAAAGCCGGAAAAGTTTACAATGCCATCTACGATCTGTCTTGCAAGATATGATTCAAATGGAAATATCATAGCAGGTACAGCGGAACCGGCAAAAGATAAGAGAAAAGCGGGGATGGATTATTTTTCACAAAGCCTTCTTGAAGAAAGCGCTGCTAATAAAGAGCAGTTAAAAGATAAAGAGTATCAGAAGAAGGTATTAAAGAAATTAGAAGCTTTTGAAAAACTTAAAATTACAAGTATGGCTGATTATTACACGTTGGAAGAAAAGTATAAACAACTTCGTGATATGATATCGGTAATAGAAGATGATGATGTCAGAAATAGATACGCTATACGTGCTGAAAATAAATATGAATCTCTTGCTGATGAAGATATTAAGTGGTCTGATGTTGTAGAAGCTTATGAAAAACAAATCGCAGAGGAAAACCAGCGAATAGCAGAACAAAATAAGGCTGCATCTGAAAGGGCGAGAAAAGAACAGGATAAGAGAAATAAGATTGCACTTGCTACTACGAGGATTAATCGTCTTCATGGACTTAATTATAAGCCTTCCGATTATGAATATCGTATATCACAGGCACAGAGTGCTCTTGATGCATGTGCCGGATATAGCGAGTATGGATATCTTAAGTCATTATTTGAAAAATATAAAGCAGAGATTATGGAACTTCCAACGAAGGAAGAGTATGAGGCGGAAAATTAACTAAAGATTCAGCCCAGGTAATAATGTAGTTATTAGCTCGTCAATTAGCAGGAGGTTTATATGGGACTTACAGAAAAAGAACTTGTTGAAGCTCAAAATCAGGAAGAATATATAAAGCAGAATGAGTTAGATAATAAAAAGCCTGTAAAGACGGCAGGTCAGAAAAGGTTCTCAAGGGCAGGCGATGTTGGCAGGTGGTTTCAGACATTGTGCATTATAAATATACCGGTTATAGGTATTATCTATATAATCATAATGGCATTAAGGAGAAAAACACCTTACGAGAGAAAAAGTTTTGCAATAGCATATATATTGTATAAATTGCTTGTGTGGATATTGGCGATATCTGTAATATATTGTTTTTATAAAGTTGGAATAAACTTCATAGATGGAATTTTGCAATATGCATCAGGAAGTTAATAGTGTTATTTGTAACAGTTACTGTTATTTTAATAAAATATTTGAAATGAACAGCAATTAATATGACTGCGTGGTATGACTGTCTGGTTATATCATGCAGTTCTTTTTATTAGAATAAATAATATAATGTAGCAGATGAATTATATGCAGGATATATTTCGATCTTGAGAAAACTTCATATGATAATTAATGTATAGAAAAAATAGGTATTTAAGGTGTTACTGTATAACTTACAAAGACAGGAGAATATATGGCTATAGGAATTTATGTAAGGATATCTAAGGCGGATAAAAAGAATCATTCTGTAAGCAACAGTATAGAAAATCAGCTCATATTAATAAACCGATATATTGACGGAACTGATTTAAATAAAGAAGAAAGAATTATTTTTACCGATGATGGATTTAGCGGACGGAACGGTAAAAGACCATCATTTAGAAGGCTTCTTGCGAAAATGTTTTTAGGTGAGATTGATAAAGTGATAGTTAAGGACTTTTCAAGATTAAGCCGTGATCACATACTTGTATCAGAGATACGTCAAATTATATGTCCTGAAATAGGTGTAAGACTTATATCGGTAGCAGATGAATATGATAATAGATTAGAGTGTAACAGCGAATTATCACTGGAGTTCAGGAGCCTTTTTGATGAATATTATTGCTTTGATATATCGCAAAAAGTCAAATCAGCCTTAGCTGCAAGGAAAGAAGAAGGAAGATATGCAGTTGCAAAACTGCCGTTCGGATACAGATTTAATGAATGTGGAGATGTGGTTATCAAAGAAGATGAAGCTGTGATAATAAGAGATATATTTAATATGGCAGCAGATTCTTATATCAATCGGGAAATCTCAGATGTTATAAGTATGAAATATAATAAAAATATGAATATTAACGCTGTCTGGCGTATACTTAATAACCCAATGTATGCTGGTTATCACGTATGGCACAAGTATGAAAATGATTTTAGAAAATATAATTCAAAAAAACTTTTACCATCAGACGAATGGAAATATGAAAAAGATGACAGTGTGGCAGTAATTGATAAAAACTTATGGGATGATGTAAGAAATCTCAGAGGAATGATAAAGAAAAGTTCACCTAAAAAACCGAGACATATTTTTCATGGAATAACAAAGTGTGGGGAATGTGGCAAGGCTCTGGTTAGATCAAGGAAAGAAAGTAATTTACTCGTATGCAGGAACTGCAGCGGAAGTGAAGAAGAAAGAATTTATATAGATGAACTATTTAATATAATAAAACATATTGTAAATGATAAAATCGGAAAAGAGTATTTATTTGATGAAAAATATAAAGAAGTGTTTATACAGACGCTTGTTAAAAGGGTAATTGTTAATAACAGGAAGGGGATTAAGATTTATTGGAACTTTAACGATACCAAATGGGGGGCGTATGTCAAGAATCATAGTTAAATATTATGGTGATATAGAGTCTATATTATCAGAATATCCTGATACAAGGGTATCTATACTTTTTAATCAGTTTGCTATAGTAGATATACCGGAGAATTATATTGATGAGCTTTTGGAAAGAGATGGAATAGAGTATATAGAGAGGTCAAGGGACTTATATTTTAATGTGAATACAGGGAGAGGCGTATCATGTATCAACAGTGTTCAGGTGCAGAATAGCATAGATGGTCTTAACCTTACGGGAAAAGGCGTGTTGGTGGGAATAATTGATTCGGGAATAGATTATCTTCATCCTGATTTTATAGACAGTGATGGAAAGACAAGGATAAGATTTTTATGGGACCAGACAGCGGATTTGGAAGCATCATCAGGAAGAGTGCCGGCAGGATACAGTCAGGGTGCGGAGTATGACAGTATAGATATTAATAATGCTTTAGGGGCAGGAGATGTGGCAGCTTCACTGCAGATAGTGCCTGTAAGGGACAGAGGCAGCGGTCACGGAACGGCAGTTGCAGGGATTGCGGCAGGCAATGGCAGAGGTTCAGTCAATATGAGATACAAAGGTGTAGCACCTGAAAGTGAACTTATCATAGTAAAGCTTGGAAATGCAGGTGAGGGTTTTGCAAGGACTACAGAAGTAATGGAAGGAATTGACTATGTCATCAGAAAGTCGATAGAGTTAAATATGCCTGTTGCCGTAAATCTCAGCTTTGGAACTAACGATGGACCTCACGATGGTAATTCGTTATTTGAAGATTACATTTCTGAAATCAATGGAATAGGAAGAAATGTTGTAGTTGTCGCATCAGGCAATGAGGGAGATGCAAGACATCATGCATTTGTAGACTTTGGTGATCCGGAGACAATAGAAAGAATAAGACTTGGAATTGACAGTGACTTTGAAGCTGCTATCATAACTGTTGCTATAGCTGAGAATGAACGAGAAATAAATATGCAGGCATGGAAGAGTTATCAGGATGATATAGATATTGAAATATTATCACCGGATGGAGGCAGGGTTCTTGTAGACAAAAGACCATTAAGTACACAGGATTATGTAATTGGAGGAAGCAGACTAAGAGTATTATATGGTGAACCAACTCCTTATACGATTACACAGGGGATAAATATTCAGTGGCTTCCTATAAATGATGAGAGTTTTATAAAGTCAGGTCTTTGGACTATACGTTTAATTCCCCGTAAGATATCATATGGAAAGATTGATTTATGGCTTCCTACTACAGAGGTAGTAGGATTGTCAACTGGATTTTTAAGACCTGATGCAAATATTACGCTGACCATACCATCGGCTGCCAGAAATGTTATAACAGTAGGTGCGTATGATGCCGAAAAAGATGCATATGCACCATTCTCAGGAAGGGGCAATACAACAGACAGAAGATATATGCCAACCCTGGTAGCTCCCGGTGTAGGTGTAGTTACATCATCGCCTGGCGGAGGATACAGGGCGAGGACAGGAACATCAATGGCAGCCCCATTTGTCACAGGAAGCGCTGCACTTCTTATGCAGTGGGGTATAACAGATGGGAATGATCCATATCTTTACGGACAGAAAGTAAAGGCGTATCTTATAAAAGGAGCAAGACAGCTTCCCGGCGAGGAAACGCCTTCGACAAGGACCGGATGGGGAGCACTCTGCGTAAGAGACAGCCTGCCGGAGATATGATATTTACTACTTATACATCCTATGATAATAACAACTGTTACCTTGTAAGAAAATATTAATTTTTTTTATATTGACATGTTTAGGGGCTGGAAATATATTATATTTAAGTACTGCTTATTTAATTTTAAATAAAAAATGTTAAAGAAATAAATGGAGGAAAACACATGAAAAAAAGGATAAAAAAGGTAATGAGTTGTTTATTGACAGCTGCAGTTGTATTATCTGTAACTGCACATGCAGATGCAAAGGATTATTATTGTACTAAGTATGGTGAAATACATAGTCAACAGACTGCTATAGTTAAAAGAATGGAAAAAGAAATGGCATCTTCATGGGTAACAGATGACCAGATAACAGATAATGTTAAGGCTGATTTTGACGGTGACGGAAAAAAAGAGAATATAAGGTTATCACGAAAGTATTCTGCTAATTATAAAAATGCTAATATATCATTAGCAATAAAAGGTAAAAAACAGATAAATCTAAATCTGGGAGAAAAATACTGTAAAGACTATGTAAAGTTTTGTACAGTTAAGCTTGGTACAAAAGTTTTGGCAGTTCTTTTATATGGAGATAATGATTTTGCAGGCGGTGGAAGTGTCATATACAAGTGGGAAAAGAATGATACATTAAAGAAGCTTATAAGTTATAAAGCTAAGGGTTATCTTGACTCATTTGTTTCGTCAGATAAAGCAAAGGGTACAAAGCAGTTATATATAGCAGATTCAGAACAGTTATATAATCGTTACGGAAGCAAATGGCCATCTAATGTATTAAAAAAATATGCAAAGTGGAAAAATAGGGAAGATACATCTGTTACGAGAACATCATTTATAAAGTACACTATAAAAAATGACAAATTAAAGAAAACAGGAAAAGATGTTTACTACAGCGTTAGTAATTGCTATGATTAATGATAAACATCAATGAGGTCTGATTTTTATTCCCATAGTTTTGCAGCAAATGTAAAACTATGGGTTGTTTTTTCTTTTATAAATAAATACATTGCTTTTTGAAAATGATATCTATATAATAAAAAAGCTGGTGAAAATATAAAGATTGTGAATGATAAATGAGGAAACATATTAATGATATTATTTCATGGAAATCAAGATAAATATATGATACCAAAATATGGAAATGGTTATAAAAATAATGATTATGGGCAAGGTTTCTATACTACGGATGATATTGAACTGGCTAAAGAATGGGCTTATACTCAATATATCAAAAATGGAAATGGTCATTGGGTTCATACTTATGAAATAGATATAGATAAATTAAATGTATATAATTTATTAAATGATGATATATTATATTGGCTAGCACAATTATATAAATTCAGGATTCTAGATAGTTTATCAGAAGTAGAAAAAGACAGATTAGAAAAATTTCAATCTATTTTTTATAAAGATTTAACAGGTTATGATATTATAATCGGATGGCGAGCTGATGATAGTTATTTTAGATATGCCAGAGATTTTTTAAGCGGCAGAATATATAAATCAACATTAGAAGAAGCAATAAAACTAGGAAAACTTGGCATACAATATTTTATTCAATCTAAAGATGCTATAGAAAGTTTAAAAATTATAAAAGAACCTTTAAAGGTTGATGAGGCTTATAGGCATAAATATATAAAAAGAGATAAAATTGCAAAAAATGAATATGAATTAAAGTTAGATAATAATAAATATAAAACAGAGAAACTTACAATCGATATGATATTGGATAGGATGTGATATTATGAAGACAAAATGGGATGATTGGTGGAAATCTTTTGATATGGACAAAACAGGTTTGTTTTTTGAAGACTGTTGTGACATAATATACAAATATTATAATATTTATATCGATATTGAAAAATTCATAGACTATTATTTAACTTCTGACATGAGATATCTAATTGATATACATCATCCTAATCTTTCAACCCGGTCAAATGAGGAAAATATAATAGACCTTATAAAAAATGATTTTGATAATGAAATTCCTGAGTATCTTATATCTGATTGTAATCAAAAAATTAATTTTTTTAAAAATGAGTTATATTGGATGGGGTGGTTTTTTATTTATTGCTTATATGAAAATAAAAATATAGAAACATCCAAAGAATTGCATAAAGTTTTAAATTTTAGTAAACTAAGGAACTTATATTCAACATTTCATGAAATGGATTTAAAAAATTGTTATAACAGAATATTTAATAATTAAACAATGATTGCATCTGTTACAAGAGCAAACTTTATTGACATAAAAGAGAATAAAAAATATAATATTAAAAATTGTAACTATTTGGTGGAGAAACCTTGAACTGTAAGTAACAGTTCAGCCTTCCATTCATTTCATTCATTACGTTGTTACAATAGTTACGAAAATTTATCTTTAATTTAGGAGAAAACAATGGATAGAGAGACAGTAGAAAAAATAACAAAGCTTAAGGAAGAGAAGGATGTTGTAATACTTGCACATTATTATGTAGATGGAGAAGTTCAGGAGATTGCAGATTTTGTAGGAGATTCATATTATCTTGCAAAGCAGGCAACTAAAGTAAAGCAGAAAAATATTCTTTTCTGTGGTGTAACATTCATGGGAGAGAGTGCTAAGATTCTTAATCCTGATAAGAAAGTATATATGGCAGATGATACAGCTGACTGTCCGATGGCTCATATGGCGGATGTCGACAAGATAAGACAGGTAAGAGAGGAATATCCTGATGTGGCTGTCATATGTTATGTCAATTCTACAGCAGAGATAAAAGCTGAATCAGATGTTTGTGTTACATCTTCAAATGCTTTGAAAATAGTTAAAGAGCTGCCTAACGAACATATATATTTCATACCTGATTATAATCTTGCCCATTATATATCAGAGCTTGTACCTGAAAAGAAGTTTATATTTAATGATGGATTCTGTCATGTACATAAAAGCATACACAGTGAAGATATTGAGGCTGCAAAGAATGCTCATCCTGAGGCTTTAGTTCTTGCTCATCCTGAGTGTACTGCTGACACACTTAAACTTGCTGATTTTATAGGAAGCACTTCAGAGATAATTGATTATGCCACATCTTCTGATTGTAAGGAATTTATCATATGTACTGAAATGGGTGTATTTTTTGAGCTTATGCAGAAAAATCCTGATAAGAAGTTTTATTCAGTAGGGCACAGACAGTTTTGTCCAAATATGAAAAAAGTACGTATAGAAAAAGTTATAGAAAAGCTTGAAAATATGACAGATGAGGTTTTACTTGATGATGAGATAAGAGAAAAAGCCAATGCTCCTCTTGTACGTATGCTTGAATTAGCAGGAAAGTAAAAAGCAGGAAATAATTCAGTTTTTGGTTTTGTTATATCTTGACTGCAACAATTATTAAAAGTAATGAATCAAATGCTGAACTGTTACTATTAGGAGAATTACAATGCCTGATTTTAATGAAATGCCGGAAGTAAATATATGTCTTTTGATATTTTCAGTACTTGTTATGGTGTTTATTTTTATTGCTGCGATAACAGATCCAACAAGGAAAAGACCTTTTATGAAATGCTTTATCTGCCTTTTAGCATCAGGCATTGTTGTTCAGCTTGGAGAAGCAGGTATATGGTTTTTTGTGGGCCGTACAGACAATGTTATATCTCTTACAATATGTTGCATTTTGTCATATGGTGTCGGTTCATTTATAGTTGTACTTTTTACATATGCCATTTTAGGATTCTTTAGAGAGAAGGAGAATATTTCACTTCTTCCGGCACATGTAATGGCAGTAATATCCTGTGTATTTACTGTATTTATTATAACATCTGCATGGAACGGAACGATATTTACAATAGATGGGCAGGGATATGTTAAAGATGGACCATATGGATTTATGGTGTATTTATTTGATGTGGTAACATTTATTGTAGAAATAGTTTTGATTATTTACTATCACAGGTTATTGACTGTTCGCGGTTTTTTGGTGTTGCTTGGATACTGTATTGTACAGCTTATGACAATGTTCATGGTAGATATCTGGTATCCTGTACCAATGTATCTAACAGCAACATTGTTTTTGATTCTGCTTTTTGTTTTTTTTCATGGAGAACTTACAAGGCAGCTTTCTATGAAGGAAATAGAGCTTAAAGAGAGTAAGATTGCTATTATGGTAAGCCAGATACAGCCTCATTTTCTGTATAACTCTTTAAATACTATATATCATCTGTGCGATAAGGATGTAAGTCTTGCAAAGCAGGCAATAAGTGATTTTTCCGAATATCTTCATCATATAT
>JALERT010000135.1 GCA_022764445.1 Lachnospiraceae bacterium
CTTCTTCATGTGTCATACCGAGTACAAGCTTAGAACCGCTTCTGTCCTTTAAACGTACAAGTTCATTTCCAACACTTTCATATCTTCCTGACTCTTCCCAGAGATCAGCAGGCATTACTACAGGAAATAAAACTTCCTGTCCGTCAATTGCGTCCATTTCCTGTCTGATAATATTCTCTATCTTGGCAGTTACCCTTCTAAGTGTTGGAAATTCTGAATAAATTCCATTACCAACATTTTTCATATAACCGCCTCTTATCATGAGTGCATGGCTGTCTATTACGCAGTCTGCTGGTTTTTCTTTAAATCTCTGTCCTACTAATTTTGATACTTTCATCTTGTGCCTCCATAATTAATAATATAAAAAAGAATATAAAAAACCCTGAGCTGTCAAAAATCTGACAATCTCAGGGCGAATATACTCCGTGTTACCACCTGAATTCAGGAAAACCTGCTCTCATTGTAAGCTGTCACTTACATGTCTCTGATAACGGTGACTTCCGTCAGGACTTATTTTATCATCCTGAAGCTCCCAGGCAGGTTCAGCATTCTTTCACTAAAGCCTTTCACCAGCCGGCTTCTCTCTATAAGCTTCCAAATACCTACTATTCTGTTCAACGCCTTTATTTATACCATATATTTTTTATCACAATCTTGCATTGATGTCAAGGTTTTATGAATGTAGTGAATGGAAGGCTGAACTGTTACATTATATTATTATACATACAAGACCACCGTTACTGTCATTAACTACCTTTTGTATTGTCTCCTGAAGCTTTAACTGGCTCTCATCTGTCAGCCTTCCAACCTTATTTTCCATGCCTTCTTCGACAAGCTGCCTTACTGTTTTACCAAATATATTGGTGTCCCATATACTCTCATCACCATCTCTGCCACTTCCACGACCTGATATGTAATCAATGAGGTCTTTTGCCTGTTCCTCTGTTCCGACTATAGGTGCTATCTCTGTCTCGATATTAGCCTGAATAAGATGGACTGACGGACTTATTGCACGAAGCTTCACGCCGAACTTATTGCCATGGCGTATTATCTCCGGTTCATCTATGGTGATTTCCTCAACTGACGGTGTAATAACTCCGTATCCCTTCCGGTGTACCTCATCCCATGCTTCACTTATCTTCTTTATCTCCCCAATCTTTTCTGCATATTCCTTAAGAAGATGAATAAGCTGATATTCACCTTCTATCGGGATTCCGACAAGCTCACTGAGTATCTGATAATATCTGCTGTCATCAAATAATGTCTGTATCTTAACTTTACCATTTTCCATGGCAATATTATCTATATGAAATTCTTTTATGTATTCACTGTCAGTATCGAAATTCCTTTCGTTTACATCACTTATCCTTGTTATGCGGCTTATAATGTCTCTTGCCTTCTGTAGAAGCTCCTGCTTAAGCCAGTGACTCTGTGGAAGCATTTCAACCCACTTTGGAAGATGAAATGCAATCTGAGTGACAGGAAATGAAGCAAGAAGTTTTTCCATAATATTCTGTATATCTTCCATTCTTAACTGATTACAGTTAAGAGCAGTAGCTGATACATCATATCTTTCATTAATGTTTTTTACAGTCTGCTTTGCTTCATCACTATACGGTTTTGATGAATTAACTATTACTATAAAAGGTTTACCTATAGCTTTAAGCTCCTGTATAGTTCTTGCTTCTGGCTCTTCGTACGATTCTCTCGGTATCTCTCCGAAACTTCCATCTGTTGTGATTACTATTCCTATAGTTGAATGATCATGTATAACCTTCCTCGTTCCAAATTCGGCAGCCTGTGTAAATGGCATTGGTTTTTCTGACCACGGAGTCATGACCATACGCTCATCATCTCCCTCCGTAAGACCGCCTGCACCATTTACTATGTAACCTACACAATCTATAAGTCTTACCTTAATCTGATTGTCTCCATAAAGATTTACGGCAACTGCATCCTTTGGTATAAATTTTGGTTCTGTTGTCATAATTGTCTTTCCTGCTGCCGATTGTGGAAGTTCATCTGTTGCACGTTCTTTATCATGCTCATCAATAATTCCCGGTAATACCAAAAGCTCCATAAATCTTTTGATAAATGTTGATTTACCGGTCCTTACCGGTCCACACACACCAAGATAAAATTCACCATTGGTACGCTCCGCTATATCCTTGTACACTTGAAATTCACCCATATCTGCTCCTCCATGCCATCTATAATCTAAAGATTCGTATACGCCTTCTAATCTAGACTATGCAGTACAATGATAATATATTCATTTTTATAGTATGAAAGAGTTTATACTTTTTCCAATGCGTTTACATCCTTGTAGAATATTTTACTCTATATGACGAACTTTTCTATAAAATAAATCAAGTTAAATATTAAAAACGGTCATTAAAAATCTTATATAAGATTTTTAATGACCGCTTTTATTTTCCGTTTTTATTCCATACTTTCAATATTATTTATCATATTTTGTAAATCTTTAGGCGACATTGTTCTTGTATATCCAATTACACCTATAACTACTACAATTGCCATAACAAGACCTATTGCTCCACATACAATACCTGCTATCGCCATTCCCTTGCCGGGTTTATTCTTTACAACTGTAATTATCGAAAAAACAAGAGCAAGTATAGCCAAAATTGCTGATACATACCATATACAACAACATACCATCGACAGTATACCAAGGACCAAACCGGCTATAGCCATTCCCGATGGTGTTTCTGTAGCAGGCTCATTTCCATAATAATTCTGCTGTCCACTCGTTCCATTCATGTTATTATAACCATTATTCTGATAATTATTATAATTTTGATTCTGATAACTGTTATAGTCCTGATTCTGTACATTACTATAATTTTGATTCTGTGAGTTCTGATTGTTACCATCATTTACATCATTCTTATTCTGATTATCAAATTCCTTAAATTCATTATCCATGTCTGTTCTCCTTAAAAATTAATCATTTTTTTATATGACTATCAAAGCCATGTATACCCATATACCATCAGCAAAAAGTTTTTAATTATAAATTGTATGATAATTATTGCAATTCCTATATATATGTATATGAAACTAAACCTCATATAGGGATATTTTCCCTTTGATAAAAATGATATTGTTCCACGTATCATAAAAAGGATATAAACTAAACCTGCATACGGAACAACAGGATGATATAAAAAAGATTTAATTAAGTCTCCTTTTAGAAATGATATGACCGCTCTTGTCCCACCACAGCCGGGGCAGTATAAGCCTGTCACTGTATGAAATATACATGGTCCTGTTATATCAGATATATCTATTTTAAAAATTAATATAAAAGCAATTCCTATGATACCCATGAAAGCAAATATCCAGCCTGCCTTGTACATCTCTTTTTCTAACTGCATATTTTAAAACCTGATTCCTCTTTCACTTGGATCGTTTTTTCTTCTATATCTTCTATATCAATATATCTGCCTTCTTTAAGCATAATAATCCATCTGTCTATTTCTTCCGGAAGTCCCTGTATCTCTGCTTCAACAGATCCATCATAACAGTTTCTTACCCAGCCTGTCATCCCAAAGTATTCTGCTGCATGGCATGCATGGTATCTAAAGCCGACCCCCTGTACCTTTCCATAAAATATCAGGTGCTTACGTATAACACGTTCTCTCATATTCTTCTCCCTATTAAGATTAAAGTGTCAGTTATGCAACAAATGAACCCTTGACACTCTAATCTCATTAATATTTTGATACTCACATCATATAATAAGATTTTTACACATTACGACTTATTGCATAAAATTCTCAAATCCTTCTGAATAGTGTAACTTTTCATCTGATGTGATAAACATTGCTTCTACACCATCATTTCTATTAATAAGTTCCATACCTTTTTTCAATCCCAGCGCAAAACATGTCGTTGATAATCCGTCTCCATCCACTGATTTGTCTGAAATTATGGTAACGGCAATGAGGTCATTATCATATGAATAACCCGTCTTAGGATTAAGTATATGATGATATATTTTACCTGACTTAGTTTTAAAGTATCTTTCATATATACCGGAAGATACTATGGAATTATTATTTGCATGTACTGATGCAACAGTTTCATTACGTTCACCAAAAGGCTGCTGTATACCGATATTGAAGTCTTCTTCTTTTGATTTTTTTCCTATGCATAAGATGTTGCCACCAAGATTAATCATTCCACTTTTTACGCCATTGTCTGTAAGATACACCTTGAGTCTGTCCGCTATAAATCCCTTTGCAATACCGCCAAAGTCAAGTCCCATACCCGGCTTCATAAAAGTAAGCCTCGTCCCGTCTATTTTTACCTTATTATAATCTATATAATTAACTGCTGATTTTATCTTATCTTTATCCGGCACTTTAGGCTTATCTGAACTAAAATTCCATAAAGAACTTACAGGCTCAATGGTGATATCAAAAGCTCCGTCTGAAAGTTTAGAATAAAAAAGACCTTTTTCCACTATATCAGATATTAATTCTGAAACTTTTATCTCGATATTGCCATTTTTCTTTATAACAAATTTTTTATCATTTTGTGGTGAAATTGTTTTATTAATTTTAGCCGTAATATTATTTATCTGCTTCTTATTATATTTAACTTTTCCTGCATCCCACATCTCTTTGACTTTACTATCTGACGATATAGCTTTCAGGTAACAGCTTTCAATTTCATTGATATAAAAAAGTTCGCTGCCTTTTAAGGTTCTGCTAAATACATTTTCAAATTCTGTACATTTATCTATACAATCATCGAGAAGTTTTTTAGAGCCGCCATCATAAAGAGTTATTGTGTATGTGGTATTAAACGCAAAGCCCGACTTACTAATTTCTTTTTTCTTGTCAACCGGTGTTTTATTTTGGCTGCATCCTGACAGACTGCATATAATAAGTGATAGTGCAAGTAAAAATACAATATTTGCTTTAATATTCCTCTGACTCTGTATCTTCATCCTCTTCCTCCCCTAAATAAAGCGAGACATTATGTGTATTCAGTAACAGTTCAGTCTGTTACTGAATTCATAACATTTTTCGCAAGAAGCTTTTCCTCATCTGTAAGTTCCGCTTTAGCTATCATATCAGGTCTTCTCATGGCAGTTCTTATTACCGACTGCTCCCTGTACCACTCAGCAAGCTTCTTATGGTTCCCGGATAAAAGAACTGGAGGAACTTTTTTCCCATTCCATTCTTCCGGTCTTGTGTACTGGGGATATTCAAGAAGATTATCCGTAAATGATTCTGTCTGCGCCGATACATCATTATTAAGTACTCCGGGAACAAGTCTTGATATTGTATCCATCATAACAAGTGCAGGAAGCTCGCCTCCTGTAAGTACATAGTCACCAATAGATACATAATCAGTTACTATTTCTTCAAGTACCCTCTCATCTATCCCCTCATAATGACCACACAGAAATATAAGGTTTTCTTCCTTTGCATATTCCGCAGCCATATCCTGATTAAATACCTTTCCCTGAGGAGACAGATATATTACTTTTGGTGAAGTTTCAGATTCTATTTTTCTTATAATATCTTTATAGCATCTGTAGACCGGACCTGCCTGCATTACCATACCTGCGCCCCCACCATAAGGATAATCATCAACCCTGTTGTGCTTATTTTCAGAATAATCTCTTATATTGACGGCATTTAAGCTAATATGACCTGCCTTTATCGCTCTTCCTGTTATGCTTTCTGCCATGGCATTTTCTATCATCTCAGGAAATAATGTCATTACATGAAAATTCATCTCTAATCTAACAATCCCTTCATAATATGAACAACTATTATGCCTTTTTCTGCATCTACACTCTTTACACAATCAGGTATATCCGGAAGCAATACTTCTTTTCCTTCATGTTCAACTACAAATACATTATTGGCTCCTGTTTCAAGTATGTCTTTAAGTATACCGAAATCTTCCCCGTCTTCAGTTACTACCTTTGCATCAAGAATATCGGCATAATAATACTCTCCTTCTTCAAGAGGAATGGCATTTTCCCTTGTTACATAAAGATCGCATCCTTTATACTTTTCTATATCATTTATATTATCAATTCCCTTAAATTTCACAATAACAAGATTCTTAAAAAATCTAACGGAAGCAACTTCAAGAGGTATTTTTTCCTTTCCTGTATCAAGTAAAACCTCTTTTAAGTAATTATATCTCTCCGGATCTCCCGTTGTAGGAAAAACCTTAACTTCTCCTTTAATTCCATGCGTATTGGCAATTACACCAACTCTGAATAAATCTGTCATATATTTCTCCTTGTAATAACGATCATAAGGATTCTCCCCATCTTTGATGGGTCCCCCCTTGTGATAACAATAAAACGCCCATACCATATGGCACAGGCGTTTAACGATGGACATTACTGCCCTATTTCAACGATTACTTTCTTATCAGTCTTGGATGCAGCGGCTTTAACCATAGCACGTATTGCTTTCGCGATACGTCCCTGCTTACCAATAACCTTTCCCATATCATCAGCAGCTACTTTGAGCTCCAATGTAATCTCGTTGTCTTTTTCAGTCTCTATAACAGTGACCTCTTCCGGGTGGTCAACAAGCGACTGTGCAAGAACTTCAACTAATTCTTTCATATACCTGAAACCTCCCTTTTGGTATAACTACGCACAAAATCCATTGTAACATAATTATTCCATGATACCAGCCTGCTTTAAAAGCTTACCTACTGTCTCAGTTGGTTTTGCACCATTTGCAAGCCATTTCTTAGCCTTTTCCTCGTCAAACTTGAATACGCTAGGATCCTGATTTGGATCATAAGTACCGATTTCCTCTATACATCTACCGTCTCTAGGACTTCTTGAATCAGCTACTACTACTCTATAGAAAGGATTCTTCTTCTTACCCCTTCTTCTTAATCTGATCTTTACTGCCACTCTTCTCACCTCCTTGATAATAATTAGCTAACCTGAGGTTTCCCTCATCTATATAACAAATTCTTTAAAAGAATCTGAAATCAAAATTTATCATTTCAATTAAATCAAAAACCAAATGGTAACTTAGGCATATTTAATCTGCCCTTTTTCTTACCTTTTCCACCAATCATACCAGACATCTGCTTCATCATCTTCTTAGACTGTTCAAACTGCTTTATGAGTTTATTGACTTCTGAAATGTCAACACCTGCTCCCTTAGCTATACGACGCTTTCTTGATGGATTGATAATATCAGGATTACCTCTCTCTTCATATGTCATAGACTGGATTATAGCTTCTATTCCTTTAAAAATACTGTCATCTATTTCAATATCAGATGGAAGTCCCATCCCTGGAAGCATACTTAAGATACTTTGAATACCGCCCATCTTCTTCATCTGAGCCATCTGTTCAAGGAAATCATTAAAATCAAACTCTGCCTTACGGAACTTTCGCTCCATTTCCTTGGCTTTGTCCTCATCTATTTCATTCTCAGCTTTTTCAATAAGCGTGAGAATATCTCCCATTCCAAGTATTCTTGAAGCCATTCGGTCCGGATAGAACTGCTCTAAGTCTGAAAGCTTCTCACCCATACCTACATACAAGATAGGCTTTCCTGTAACAGCACGTATCGAAAGTGCCGCACCACCTCTTGTATCGCCATCAAGCTTTGTAAGAATAACTCCGTCGATATCAATTTTTTCATTGAATGTAGTTGCTACATTAACTGCATCCTGACCTGTCATCGCATCGACTACAAGAATCGTATCATCTATATCAACATTCTTCTTGATTTCCTGAAGTTCTGCCATCATGTCTTCATCTATATGAAGACGGCCTGCTGTATCGAGTATGACAACATTAAGATTGTTCTTTGATGCATGCTCTATAGCCGCTTTTGCTATATCAACAGGCTTATGGCTGGTACCCATGGAAAAGACTTCTACTTCCTGCTTCTCACCATTCTTTTGAAGCTGTTCAATCGCAGCCGGACGATAAACATCACATGCTGCAAGAAGAGGTCTTCTTCCTTTCTGTTTAAGCTTTCCAGCGATTTTTGCCGTAGTAGTTGTCTTACCTGCACCCTGAAGACCACACATAAGAATAACAGATATCTCATTTGACTGCTTTAGCTTTATCTCAGTTGTTTCACTTCCCATAAGATTTACAAGCTCTTCGTTAACAAGCTTTATAACCATCTGACCAGGTGTAAGACTATTCATAACATCCTGACCTACTGCTCTTTCCTGAACAGTTTTCACGAAGTTTTTAACAACCTTGAAATTGACATCTGCTTCAAGAAGTGCCATCTTGACTTCTTTTAATGCTGTCTTTACATCATCTTCTGTCAGCCTTCCTTTTCCACGAAGGTTTTTAAAAACATTTTGCAATTTTTCTGTTAAATTATCGAATGCCATAAATTCCTCCTCTTATAACTGAAACCTGACACCTATTACAAGATGCGTACTTTTCCTAAGCACAGGTCATAGTATATTATATTTATATCTTGTTGTCAAGTTTTTTTCTTGACATAATTATATATTAATTATTAGGGTTAATCCGTAAATATCTGAACCCAATAATAAACATAGTCCGAATTTTTCTTCTTATAATATCCTACTCCAAGTTTTTTATATGATTTATTAATAATTTTTGCAATTTCTTTGGCTCTCTTAGTTGCTGCTTTTATTCTTTATATTATTCCTCCAATAATTTATCTAAAATTTCAAAAATTTTATTAGTGTTTTCCTCTTCCGGCTGAATCATTTGAAGCAGTTCGGACTTAAGCAGCTTGATTAAATTCTTCTGTTCTTCAAACCGTGCAACAAGCCCAAGCTTTTCCTCATAATCCCTTAAAAGCTTCGAAGCACGTTTTACTGCATCATATACGCCCTGCCTGGTAATTCCTTCGTCTTCAGCAATCTCTGCATAATTATAATCCTCTAAAATGCTTGCTTCAAACATTCTTCTTTGATTTTCCTTAAGCAGTGCACCATAAAAATCATATAAAAGAGATAACTCCATTCTCTCTTCAATCGTATGTTCCTTCTTATTTTCTGACATTACTATATCCTTATCTACATTTTTTATAGTTAAAGTTTTCACCTGACTTTTTATTCATTCACAAAGCCTTCCAATGTAGTATTTTTAAGTTACAATTCACACCCTATACTATCCTTTCCGATTTGTATTCTCCGGTGGATTTATCTTAAAAGAAAAATCAGGATCATTTATATTAACTTTGATTTCACTGCCATCGTCCGATATGATTCTTGTAAAATCATTCTCAATCTGACTGCACTTATATACTTTTCCTTTTGTAAAACCATCTCCGTCAATATGGCTGAGTGCATAATTAATAAATGTATTGCTTACAATAAGAGTACCTGTAGCTTTATTAAATCTTGAGCCTTCCTGTTTTTGTGGTCCCGGTTCCTGAAATGCTTCAGCTAATCCACTAATTAAATCAAGTCTTAATCCACTATCATCCATTTCTTTTCCTCCAAATTTAATATTTTTTAAATTTATCATTTGATTTACTACACAAGATTCCCTTTTCACCATACCACGCAATATTGATATAAATATTCTATCAAATCCTATATATAGTGTCAATTTCAAAAAATCATGAGTGGATCAGTAAAGCAGATAAATTTCCTATAGAGAAAAAACTGCCGCACCAAATAGTGCAGCAGTTTTGATAAAATATTATATTAGATTTTATACCGGATAAGCTTTATTCTCTGTATCAGCTTCTGAAGCATCTACTTTATTCTGCTGTGCTTCTCTATACTTGAAGAATTCAGTAGCAACCTGTGGGAATAATGCATATGTTAATACATCTTCATCCTGCTGCTTATACTGTGCCATTTCTTTCTCAATATCTTCAAGCTGTGGCTTAATCAGATCAGCCGGACGACATGTGATTGGCTTAGCATCTCCAATACACTTCTTCTGAACTTCCGGATTAAATGGCTTAACAGTCTGACCAAATTCACCCATAAGAATCTTCTTAGACTCTTTAGTAACCATCTTGTATCTCTCACCTGATACGACATTAAGTACAGCCTGTGTACCAACGATCTGTGATGAAGGTGTAACAAGTGGTGGCTCACCAAAGTCTTTACGAACTTTAGGTACTTCTTCAAGAACCTGCTCGTACTTATCTTCCTGACCCATTTCCTTAAGCTGTGATACAAGGTTACTAAGCATACCACCAGGAACCTGATAACGTAAAGTCTGGATATTTACACCAAGAACCTTTGTATTCATAAGACCGCTCTTTAATGCTTCCTCACGCATTGGACGGAAGTAATCAGCGATTTCTGCAAGTTTAGTCTGATCAAGACCTGTATCATAAGGTGTATCTTTAAATGCCTCAACCATAACTTCTGTTGCAGGCTGGCTTGTACCCATTGAGAATGGTGACATAGCTGTATCAATAATATCACATCCTGCTTCAACAGCTTTCATATATGTCATTGAAGCAACACCAGAAGTATAGTGTGTATGAAGGTCAATAGGAATACTACATGATTCCTTTAATGCCTGAACAAGTTCAGTAGCCTTTGCAGGAACAAGAAGACCAGCCATATCTTTGATACAAAGTGATTTAGCACCCATCTCTTCAATACGTTTAGCCATGTCTTTCCAGTATTCAAGTGTATATGCATCACCTAATGTATAAGCAAGTGCTACCTGAGCATGACCATTTTCCTTGTTTGCAGCTTTAACAGCTGTCTCAAGGTTACGAAGGTCATTAAGACAGTCGAATATACGGATAATATCAATACCATTTGCTATAGACTTCTGAACGAAGTATTCTACAACATCATCAGCATAGTGATTATATCCAAGAATATTCTGACCACGGAATAACATCTGAAGCTTTGTATTCTTAAAGCCTGCTCTTAATTTACGAAGTCTCTCCCAAGGATCTTCCTTAAGGAAACGAAGTGAGGCATCAAATGTTGCACCACCCCAGCACTCTACTGCGTGAAATCCTACCTGATCCATCTTATCTACAATAGGAAGCATCTGTTCTGTTGTCATTCTTGTAGCAATAAGAGACTGATGTGCATCACGAAGAACGGTTTCCGTAATTTTTAAAGGTTTCTTTTCTATCTCTGCCATTATGTTTTATCCTCCTAACTGATTATTAGATACCAAATATAGCCATAAATACTCCGGCTGCTACTGCAGTACCTATTACACCGGCAACATTTGGTCCCATAGCATGCATGAGTAGGAAGTTAGTAGGATCAGCTTCCGCACCAACCTTCTGTGAAACTCTCGCTGCCATAGGCACAGCAGATACACCTGCCGAACCTATAAGTGGGTTAACTTTACCACCTGTTACCTTACACATAAGTTTACCAAATAATACACCGGCTGCCGTACCAACACAGAAAGCGATAAGACCTAAAGCAACGATCTTTAATGTTGTAAGCTTAAGGAAAGCCTCTGCACTTGTAGAAGCACCTACTGATGTACCAAGTAAGATAACTACAATGTACATAAGAGCATTAGATGCTGTCTCTGCAAGCTGTTTAACAACACCTGACTCTCTGAATAAGTTACCAAGCATAAGCATACCTACAAGAGGAGCTGTTGTTGGTAAAAGAAGACATACAATGATTGTAACGATGATTGGGAAGAGAATCTTCTCAAGCTTAGATACAGGACGAAGCTGCTGCATCTTTATCTTACGTTCCTTCTCAGTTGTAAATAATTTCATGATAGGTGGCTGAATTATAGGTACAAGTGACATATATGAATATGCTGCAACTGCTATAGGTCCCATATATTCTGTCTGGTTAAGTTTACCACACAAGAAAATTGATGTAGGACCGTCGGCACCACCGATAATTGAAATTGCTGCTGCTGCTTTATCATTGAATCCAAGAAGGATAGCAATAAGATAAGCAGAGAAAATACCAAACTGTGCTGCTGCACCCAAAAGGAAACTCATTGGGTTAGCAATAAGTGGACCGAAATCGGTCAATGCACCTACACCGAGGAATATCAGTGAAGGTAAAATACTCCATTCGTCAAGTAAATAAAAATAATGTAACAATCCGCCGACGCCATTTGATGTATCCGCTGGATTTGCCATAATGTCCGGATAAATATTTACCAGAATCATACCAAATGCAATAGGAACTAATAACAATGGCTCGTACTCTTTTTTAATCGCTAAATAGAGAAATATGCAGCCTACGGCAATCATAAGGTAATTGCCTGGTGTAAGACTTGTAAAAGCGGTCTGTTCTGCAAGATTCTCAAGCGTTGAAATAACGTAATCCACAGTCATTCCCTCCTAGTTTAATGATGCAAGTACTGCTCCTGCTTCTACTGAATCTCCGGCTGCTACGTTGACGCCTGCAACAGTACCATCCTGAGGTGCAACCACCTCATTTTCCATTTTCATAGCTTCAAGTATCATAAGTACATCGCCCTTCTTTACAGCCTGACCTGCTGATACTTTAACAGATAAAATCTTACCAGGCATTGGAGCATTAACTTTAACTGCACCCTCTCCACCTGCTGCAGGTGCTGCTTTTGGTGCTGCCTTAGGTGCAGCTTTTGGTGCTGATGATGGTGCTGACTGTGCACCTGCACCACTTTCTTCAACTGTAACATCATAAGCAGTGCCATTAACGGTAATTGTATAATTCTTCATTATTTTTTCCTCCATTTTAATTATAATCTTTTTATCCCACTTATAAAGCGTTTAATTATTACTGTCTTCTGATTATTGAACGTATTACAAGTCCGTCAGCAGATTCATTTCCACTTGCTGCGGCAATAGCTGCCGTAATAACAGCTACAAATTCAAGATCATCAACAAGATTTTCAGATTCCTGTACTTCTGCCTTTGCTTCAGGAGCTGTTGTTTCTGCTATAGTTTTCTTCTTTCCATGTTCCTGAATCTTTGCGATATACTTAAACTGTGAAATACATATAGCAATGAAGATAAGTACAAAGAATACTATAGCCATACTCATTACAGTATTAATACCTGCTTTACCCATCTTCTGGCCTAATGTCTTGTATTCATCTATCTTAAATACATAATTTCCGCTGTCATCAGTCTGAATATTTCCATCCTTACCGAATGTAAGAGTGATAATAGCTTTCTCTCCATTGCCACAAAGAACTGTTTCAGTAACAGTTGCAGAATCCGAACTAATCGTATATTCTGTCTTTAACTTCTTTTCAACACTCTTGTATCTTTTCTGCGTATCAAGATAACCTTTATATACTGCTAATGTATTGTCATCCATCTGATCTTTATAGCTGTCAATAGTTGAAGCAAAGTCAGCCTTAAACCAGCTTTCAACAAACTTATCAGTCTGTGAACTGAGTTTTGATTTATCAAAATTCTCATTAGTCTTTGTAAGACTACAGCCGGCCATCATCAGCATGCAGGAAATGATACAAAAAATCATACATAATTTTTTCTTCATATTATTCTCCTCACTTAGATGGTTCCATGCTTTTTACCAAATGGATATTCACTCTTTGAAAATAACATTTCAAAGGCATATAATAACTGCTTTCTTGCTGACTCAGGAGTTATAATTGAATCAACATAACCTCTTGCAGCAGCTGCCTCTGTACCTGACTGAGCCTTAAATTCTGCTGCTTTAGCTGATAAATCAGCATCCTTATCATCTTCATACATAATCTTAGCTGCTACA
>JALERT010000148.1 GCA_022764445.1 Lachnospiraceae bacterium
CAACAATTAAATATAAGGATAAGGCACTTCAATTTAAAAAGGAGTTTTTGGATAATAACGAGAATGTGATAAATGGCAGCGAATTGTTGGATAAAACGGAGTCTTATGAAGAATGGCTGCAGTCTGTAACTAATAATGCTGATATCAAGACGGTTAATCCGGAGTGGGTTCTGACAGATACGTTTTTTTGCAGTGGATGATAATGATGAAATTGTTGGCATTATAGACTTAAGACATGAGCTAAATGAGTTTATACAAGATTTTGGGAATAGTGGATACAGTGTAAGACCTTCTGAGAGAAGGAAGGGATATGCGACTGAAATGTTAAGGTTGATTAAAGAAGTTGCAAAGAGAGTAGGATTGGATTCTTTACAACTTTCAGTAGAACGCTCAAATGAGCCATCTGTAAAAACAATCAAAAAGAATGGTGGGCTTTACGAACGGAGTTTTGAATTTGAAGGCGAAATTGCAGATGTATATAAAGTAAAACTGTGATATTAAATTGTGTGCTCTATATTGCTAAAGTACCAAAAACTCCTATGCTATAATGATATTGGTTTCGCAGGCCATATCATCAAAACATAGGAGGTATCAAAAGGATTCCCCTTTTAATCAATCGCCTTATTGCAAAACTTAATAAGCTTTTCGTGCATAATAATCATCAGAACAAGAATTATGAATAGATAAACCGGAAGAAGAGCAACCGAAATATGATTGGCAATAAAGCCAAATATAGGTGGCATAAGGCATGTTCCGATATATGCAAATGCCATTTGGATTCCGATAATTGATTGTGACCTGTCTGCTCCGAAATGTTCCGGGGTAGAGTGGATAATACATGGATAAATTGGTGCACAACCAAGTCCGATTATAACGAATCCTGTCAGTGAGATAGTTGCACTTAAAGGTAAGATTAAGATGATGATTCCGCATCCAATTAAGGTTTGCCCGAGGCGTATCATCTGCACATCGTTTAGTTTCATTGTAATAAAACCACTGGCAGCACGACCAATCGTAATTCCAACAAAAAACAGGCATGCATATTTAGCTGATATTTCTGCCGGGACTCCTTTATACAAAGTCAGGTAACTGCTTGCCCATAATCCTGCAGTCTGTTCCAATGCACAGTAGCAGAAAAAACATATTAAAATCTCTTTTACCCCGGGGATTTTCACAACTTCCTTTAGTGTAAGTGCTTTTGCATTAACTTTTTCCCCCAACTCATCTATAATGGGAGAACGTTCCTTCCAAAGAGGTAAACTTAAAAAGATAATGGCGGTTAATATAACCTGAATAATTGCTATATAGCGGTATCCGGTATTCCATGTCCCACCTCCGGTCATCACATATCCCATAATATAAGGACCGACAGAGGCTCCTATACCCCACATGCAATGAAGCCAGCTCATATGTCTGCTTTCATAGTGAAGAGCTACATAATTATTAAGCGCTGCATCCACACTTCCAGCTCCAAGACCATATGGAACTGCCCAAAGGCAAAGTTCTATGAATGAATCACTTAAAGAAAATCCCAAAAGTGCTACTGCAGTAGTTCCAACACTTATGGCTGTCACTTTACCCGTTCCCATAAATCTTGTAAGTCTGTCACTTTGCAGGCTTGAGATAATTGTTCCACCTGCAATAATCATGGAAATAATTCCTGCATATGAAACAGGAACATTTAACTGCGGATATATTGCAGGCCATGCAGAGCCAAGCAAAGCATCCGGAAGTCCTAAGCTGATAAAGGACAAATATATAATAACCAATAATAATTGAAACATTTTAAAGACCTCCTAATATGCTGTGTCAATTTTAAAGCAAGGATTCAGTGTTATTCTATACATTCTAAAACTATAACTTCGCAGCTTTCCAGTTTCAGTATCTGAGTTGGTATTTCTGTATTATTTTTATTTGATAAAATAACACATTTTACAGAGTATTCCAGCTCAAGTTCTTCTGTTTCTTTTCCAAAGTTAGCAGCTACTAAAATCCGCTGATTTTCGTCTTTACGGTAATAAGCCATAATGTAATCGGTATCCTGATAAACCGGAATAAATCTTCCGTAGGTAAATACATCTTTGTATTCAGGAAACTTGCGAATACTTATAAGTCTTCGGTAATAATTAAGTACTGAATCGTCATCGTTTTCCTGATTTTCTACATTAATTTCTTTGTAATTGGAGTTTACCTTAAGCCATGGTGTCCCAGTGGTAAAACCTGCATTTTCCTGATTGTTCCATTGAACTGGTGTCCTGGCATTGTCGCGACTCATTCTGTTGCATACTTTTAGAGCCTCTTCATCTGTAAATCCGGCTTCTCTTGCCATATGATACTGATCTTTAGTGCTTATATCATCGAATTCTTCAATACTGCTCCATACAGCATTTTTCATTCCAATTTCCTGTCCCTGATAAATGAATGGAATTCCACGCAAAAGAATGTTAATGGTTCCAAGCATTTTTGTACCCGCAGGAGTCTGGGCATATTCCGGTAAGAAGCGTGATACACCTCTTGGTTCATCGTGATTTTCAATAATATTTGCCTCAAATCCATATTGTTGTATTTCAAGCTGGGATTTTATAATGGTATCTCTCCATTCTTTAAAATCAATAGCAGGAGCATCGTACCAGCCATGTTCTCCATCGCTGAGACAATGTGCACTAAAATCGAAAATAGTAGAGAAATGTCCATCTTCACCAATAAACTGGGGAAGTTCGTCTTCCTTCATATTAAACACTTCACCAACGGTAAATGCATCATATTTTTGGAAGGTATTTGTCTTTAATTCCTCCAGAAATTCACCTACACCATCTACACTGTCGACCATCTTCCAGCATCCAGCCATGCCATCGTTTCCATCGGGCTCAAAATCAGGAAAGTCCAGATTCTTTTTAATATTTATAATAGCATCAATGCGGAAACCTGCAAGTCCTTTTTCAAGCCACCAGTTTATCATGTTGTAGAGTATCTGGCGTAAATTAGGATTCTCCCAGTTTAAGTCTGGCTGCTCCTTTGAAAACATGTGAAGATAGTACATATCAGTTCCCGGTACCTGTTCCCAGGCACTGCCTCCAAAATAGGAACGATAATTGCTTGGGGGATTGCCATTTTTTCCATTGCGGAAATAAAAATAATCTGCATACTCTCCATCAGGATCTGCCAATGCTTTTTGGAACCACTCATGCTTATCAGAACAGTGATTGATTACCAGATCCATTATAATGTACATATCACGCTTTTTTGCTTCTTCCAGTAATTCATCAAATTCCTCCATGGTTCCAAATTCTTCTGCGATAGAATAGTAGTCTGAGATATCGTATCCCTGATCCACGAATGGGGATTTATAGATAGGAGAAAGCCATATAATATCAATCCCTAATTCTTTTAAATAATCAAGTTTAGAAATTATTCCGCGTAAATCACCTATTCCGTCTCCATTACTATCTAAAAAACTTTTTGGATAAATCTGATAAGCAACTTTGTCATGCCACCATTTTTTAGTCATTGTATCTGCCTCCTTATGATTGAGTTTTATTGCTTTATGTATTATACTGCTATTATAGATAGCCAAGATTAAATAATCTTGCAATATTTTAACATTGTATTACACAAAACTGCTCTTTTGATAAAAGGAGAAAAACATTGAAAAAACTTCATTCACTTGCTTTAGAACAAAAAGAAGATGCAAAGCACGGGGAAGCTTTTTTCCCGGTGAAGAAATATTATACAAGACTGTCAGATGATTATCCGGTGGTGACAACTCACTGGCATGAAGAGGCAGAACTTACCATGGTTACAGGTGGGGATTGTCTTTATCAGATTAATCTGGTGGATTATGAGGTGAAGGCGGGAGATTTGGTGTTTATCCCACCTCTAATGCTTCATTCCATTGCATGTGGCAGCAGCGAAGAGTTATGCTCGGAAACATATGTATTTCATTTAAATTTTCTGGGGGGAAATTCTACGGATATCTGTTCGACACGTTATCTTACACCAATGATGAATCAGGAATTTGCAATGCCATGTATTATTACGAAAGAACATCCGGTATATACATCTTTAAGAAAAATATTCAATCAGATTGTGACTTTATATGATGACGCTCCGCCAGGATATGAACTTGCCTTGAAATCTCTTTTTCTGCAGGTTGTATTTCTGCTTCTTCAGTACAGTACAAAAATTTCATACGTTGATACGGGAACACCATCTGATAAGCTAAAAAATGTATTGGATTATATAGAGCTCCATTATGCTGAGAATGTTTCAGTATCAGATCTTGCAAAGCTCTGCTACTTTAGTGACTATCATTTCATGCGCTTTTTTAAAAAGCATATGAACATGACATGTGTGGAATATATTAATAATCTGAGATTGGAGAAAGCAGTGGAAATGTTTGAACAGGGAAGTACTGAAATACTTGACGTTTCATTATCGGTGGGATTTCACAACCTGTCATATTTTTACAGAGCATTTAAGAAGAAATACAATATTACACCACTTTCATTTATAAAATCGCTTTCAACAAGAGGATGAATATAGAAATGTTATCTTCAATTTTGAGGTGCCTGCTCATTTCAACGTTGTGGTTTTGAGAAATAGTATCCCTGTGAAAAACATATATGATTATTGTGCATTATTGTGATATAATTATAATATAATGTGAGTGTCAAAACTAAATTTTGCACATACATCATATTATCTTTTTTAAATAAAAATTTTACTGAAGATGAATGAGGGAATAGGTATGGAAAATGAAAATGTTATAGACAATGTTAATTATAATATCAATAAATATACATTGAAATGTATAAAAGGAATGTTAATTGCCACAATTGTAGTCTGGGCTCTAAATTTACTCAATATATTTATTATTGAACCGAATATAATGGCAATCGGTGCTTCGGTTTCAATTACTGTATGTGTAATTACTCTTTTGATTGCTAGAGTAATTGACCTTAATAAAAAATGGGTAAAATATTTTCTTATAACAAGTGTGCTTATTGTCGTAACTGATATGGGAATTGAACTTACATATCACACGATTATGTTGTTTGTTCTTCCTATATTACTTGCTGCACAGTACACAGATAAAAAGTTACTTACGTACACATACGTGTTGTCGCTGATTAGCATGATTGTCAGTGCATTAGGTGGATACTTTTTTGGCCTTTGTGATGCCAATATGCTATTTCTGACAAAAGGTCCTACTGCGGAATACCTTGATATTGCACAGCGTAAAATGACATTTACAAATATCAATCCAAATCCCTGGTATACTGTAACTTTATACTTTGTAGTACCACGATGTATATTATTAACGCTTTTAATACCAATTATTACGGGCATTTCAAAAAATATAAGACAGCATGAAGAGTTTGCTCTTAATATGAAACAGCTTGGCGAGCGTGATGGGATGACAGGTCTTTTAAATCGTAATAAATTTGAAAATGATATTAAGGAAGAATATTCCAAACTAAATAATATCGGTGTATTCTTTTTCGACGTAAATAATCTTAAGTGGACAAACGATAATCTTGGACATGACAAAGGTGATGAACTTATAACTTCGGTCGGAAGACTTCTGCTGTCACTTGAAAGTGACAATAAAAAAGCTTATAGAATCGGTGGAGATGAGTTCGTTTTAATCTTCCAGAACCCTACTGATGAGGAGTCGGATATTTTACTAAAACGCTTTACTGAACTTGTAGATATAAAATCTAAGACGATTGATGTAAAACTCTCTGTTGCTTATGGCTATGCTCATGGCAAAGGTGAAGATATTGAAAATATAGTCGAAGATGCTGATAAGGAAATGTATAAAATGAAACAGTCTCAAAAAATAAAAATGAGATAATATTATATACCCCGGAGCATACAACGTAAATGTGTATGCTTCGGGATTTTTAAAAAATAGAGGAGCAATAATTTTTAACATTATAACAGGCTTTTTGTTAAAGATAATTGGTAGAATTACATATCCACTGCGTTTATAATGATGTTAAAAATAATAGCAAAGGTGGTATAAATATGAGAAAAGTTTACGTTGATAATATTAGATGGATGACAGTTGTTTTAGTAGTAATTTATCATATTATATATATGTTTAATGGTATTGAAACAGCAGGGGTAATCGGACCGTTTCATAAAGTACAATATCAGGATGCATATCAGTATATGGTTTATCCGTGGTTCATGGTGCTTTTATTTGTAGTGTCAGGAATGAGTGCAAGATATTACTTAAATAGTCATAACCACAAGGAATTTATAAGATCAAGGACCAGAAAGTTACTTGTTCCATCAACGATAGGTCTTTTGGTATTTCAGTGGATTTTAGGGTATTATAATACTGCGATTTCCGGGTCATTAGATTCAATTGGAAAAGCTCCGGTACCTGTGAAGTATCTTATCATGTGTGTGAGTGGAACAGGTGTATTATGGTACATACAGCTTCTCTGGGTATTTTCTTTAGTTTTAGTACTGATTCGTAAAGTTGAGCATGACAGGTTTTATACAATATGTGCAAAGACCAATACACCGATTTTACTTGCTTTGACTATTGTTGTATGGGGAGCTGCACAGATAGGTAATATGCCGATGATTGTGGTTTACCGTTTTGGAATATACGGATTAGCATTCTTAATTGGGTATTTTTGCTTTTCACATGATGAGGTTGTAGAAAGGCTTGGAAAGTGGTGGATACCTTTGGTGATTGCAGCAGTTGCACTTGGAATTGCATTTTTGGCAGTTTACTGGCGTAAACCATATGCAGAACACGTAGTTCTGGATACACCATTATGTAATATATTTGCATGGATTACATGCCTTGCTGTAATTGCATTTATGAGTCAATACGGTAATTTTTCCAATGCAATGAGTCGTTTTATGAATAAAAAATCATATGGCCTGTATGTATTTCATTATCTGACTTTAGCGGTATGTGCATGGTATCTTCATATATATGCACCGGGCATTCCGGCAGTACTTGTTTATATTATTACGGGTATAGCTGCATTTGGCGGGGCTTTCATACTTAATGAGGTTATAAGCCGTATACCGTTGATAAGATGGTGTGTTCTTGGTATAAAAAAGGAGAAAAAATAGATGTTTGCAGATAATCTTGTTGAACTTAGAAAATTACATAAAATATCTCAGGAGGAACTGGCAGAAAAAATCGGTGTTTCCAGACAGACCTTATCAAAGTATGAAACAGGCGAATCTCTTCCTGATATAGAAAAATGTAAATCATTGGCTGAAGTATTCGGAGTTTCAATGGATGATCTTGTCAATTATAAGAAGAGTGATGGTATGGGGCTTGTAGTTCCGCCAAAGGGAAAGCATATATTTGGATTGGTTAAGATAGGAGACAAGGGACAGATTGTAATTCCTGCTAAAGCTAGAAAAGTATTTGATCTTCATCCCGGAGATAATCTGGTCGTATTGGGAGATGAAGCACAGGGGATTGCAATGATAAAAGAAAATGGTTTACTTAATCTGATAAATTCTGTAAAAGGCGAAAAGAACAATGAATAAAAAGCTTTTTTATATATTAATTACTCTCTTTACTATTTGTACATTAGGCTCAAGTGGAGTTGAAGCAAAAAGTACAAATAATCTTGTTCATGATTATAAAGTAGTAAGTGGTAAGGTAAAAGATACTGTTACAGGCAAGGTGGTAAAAGGATTAAAAGTGTGTAAGGATGCACCATCATATTTTGTTGGTGATGATAAAACAAGGATTGCCATGGGTGGAAACTGGGATGAAACAATCGAAGCAGTTATTGATTATGATGAGAAAAAACTAGGCGGTGATTATCCTGTATTTAATTCGTATATTCCTTCGTGGATAGAGCCTTCTCCTAATGCATCATTTAATCTGCAGTTTAACAGTGGTGTTTACAATCTGAAATTTGAACGGGCATCAGCAGATCCGTTTCAAAGTCACTGGGTATCTGTTGATTCCAATTATCTGCGAAAAGACGGATTATACGTTTATGAGAAAATGCCAAAAGGAGATATATTCGTAGCGGTATCAACTGATTATACAAATCAAAAGAGTTATACAAGAATTAACGGAACCGCCTCTAATATAAAGATGGAGAATAAAAGCGATGCATACAAGTATTATCGTTATGCTCTTTCTGAGATAGTAGTTACGTCTAATCATAAAATAAAAGAATTAAAGGTATATTCAAATGTAAGGAGTGCTAATCAGCTTAAAGAAGATTAT
>JALERT010000160.1 GCA_022764445.1 Lachnospiraceae bacterium
TTATCACTTACTTTTATTGCCGTCTGCACATCAAACTGTAAAACATAATAGTCCTCAATTTTCTTTAAATCCTCCCACGCAGAAGGTAGGATTTCAACTTTATATCTCACTAACTCTCTCCCTCAACCGATTTCTTGCTTCCTGTATACTCATAGTATTTTCTCCATCTATTCTTTCCTGCTCAGCCTGAATTATTTTTGACCGAAGCTGCAATATTTGTTCACGCTTTTCAAACGCATCAATACTCATTAATACCAAATCACCTTCACCATTTTTTGTAATATAAATCGGCTCTTTTGTTTCCTTTGCCAAAGCAGATATAGATGAATAATCATTTCTAAGAGATGCCGATGCTTTAATAATCATATTACTCACTCCCCTACACAAAAAATAATATATCAATTCTTTGATATAATTATATTTGATATTTTATATTAAGTAAAGACATTTTATTCATTTGCACAATAATATAACAATAAAAGATATAGTGGAATAGCCTAACATTTCCTTAATGAAAAAAACAGCCACCAGTCTTCTATATAAATAGAGACTGGTGGCTGTTTTTTACTTTATAAATTTCTCAAATCTTAATCAAGATCAAACATATAAACATCATCCTTTGGCGGCTCAGATTTATCTACAGCCTGAAGGTAAGTCACTGATTTATGCTTATCATTTTCAATGGTAAATCTAAGGTATGGTGTTCCACCTAATGCATATGCTTTATCGTATGCAATGAAATACTGTACATCATTCATTAAGTGGGTTCCATTGGCCTTTGTAAACTTACCGGCATTAGGACTATCTTTCTCTCCCAAAGTACTGTCTATCATGTAATTTGTATCACCTGTAGTTCTGTAAACTCTTTCAACCGGTACTGCTATTGTCTCACTTCCATACATACCATCTGTAATGGCAATTGAAATCTTATCTATAGGAGTGAGGTTGAAAGCGGTATCATCTGAATTGAAATCTAAAATTCCGTCACATGCTGTAAAGAAGATACGATGTGTATGTTTCTCTACTTCTTTCACCTCTTTTTCCTGCGAATCCTTTGCATCATTATGTGAAGAACTGGTTGAAAAGTCACCACTGTATTCGCTTCCAATAAGTCGTACTGACAAAATAACAGTACTATTATTCCATTCAAAAGGTCTTATAGTTAAACCTGATATAGAACCTCCTGCAGAGCCAAGGGAAGCTTTAAGCGTACTAACAGGTACGTTAACTTTCTGAATATCCTCGGTTTCTGAACCATCATTTTCACATGCTCTAAGAATAATTGTTCCTTCTGCGCCGGAACTTCCTTCAACTTCAATCTTAACGGCTTTCTTATCCTTTGACACCGATTCAATGCTGGTATACTGTATCTGTATAAACGCATCATTAGGTAGATTTTTCATCCACTCTGCATCTTTACAGTAATAATATCCGTCTGATGATGCAAATTTATTATTGTAAAGAACTGCTACTTTTCTTCCATCAGCCGAGTTATCAGCCGGAGCTGAAGGATCCGTCACTGGCTTTTCAGTAGGTTTAACTGTTGGCGTAGGAGTAGGATTAGCATCTCCCGGTTTAATTGTAGCTGTTGGCTCAGATGTTGCATCAGGGCGATACTCCTTATATGCATCAATTGCTTTTTTACCACTAAATAATGCATCATACTGATATTCCTTCTTAGTATTCTTATCAACAATCAGTTGAAGATTTGGATCGCATCCGCCTTCCTTCTCATCATCTTCAATATCATCAATTGTAACCGAAGGATACTGACCTGCTGAACCGCTGGCTGCAACAATCGTATTGATAAAGAGCTTGATTTCCTCATCACCATTGTCTTGTGAAAGGTCAACACCTGTGTAGAATACATTACCTGTATTGTAGAGATAGTAGTTATTAGCACCATCTCTTGGTGATATACCATAAGCCTTATCTGTATCTACAAGTTTCTCTCTTTCTTTTTCTACTTCTTTACCTGTTTCCGGATCTTTTTCTGTGTATGTTTCTTTTTGCTTTTCCTTATCAGCAAGTGTAAACCATACTGTAGCATAAGGATTATTAAGATTTAACACATACTGCTGTGCTTCTGCACCCTTTATACTGATATTAGGATCAATCTCATATGGGTAACTTGTAATAGCTCCTTTGTTATTTCTATCAATAGAAACTGCTTTCTGGGTATCAAGAGTCTTACCACTCGACTGAATATTACCCCAAATGCTGTCTTTATATACATAATGACCTTTTTTAATGCTATTATCATAGTCCTTCATAACTGCATAATATGTATGTTCAATCTCACCAGACTTTGCATTGTCAGTATCCTGGTATTCACCCTTTTTCTTATGATAGAACTTAGTCTTATCAGTGTACATGCTATTATTAACTCCGGCAGATGTAAATCGGCTTAAGTTAAATGCGTCTTTAATAACTTTCTGACTTGCAGTATTGGAACCATTTACAGTATTTGACGTATAAATAACACTCTGAT
>JALERT010000168.1 GCA_022764445.1 Lachnospiraceae bacterium
GTAATCTTCATAATAATCGTCATCGTCGTAATAATCATCATCGTCGTAATAATCATCATCGTCATCATAATCATCTTTGTCAGATTTATTTACATTAATTGTAACAGAGCCAACTTCCTTACCTTTATATAAAACAGTAAGAGTGGCAGAACCACTTTGATATCCGGTTTCAACGCCTATTCTGCAAGCATGTATATTATTAGAAATATCATGTATTTCTGATACATGTACAAAATCAATTATAGAGCTATTGGATGATTTGACACTAAAATCATCATATAATTTATCATAGTATTCATCGTCACCATTAGCAGGATCAATGTGTATAGGTGTATCTAATGGAATGTCTAAATCAAACTCATCTCCTGTATTGTAAATTGTTTCTTTTACGACAACATTGAACGATGTCTCAGCTCCATTTGCTTTCAATGTAATTGTTGAAGTTCCCGGAGCTAATGTTATCAAAGAGAATTGTTCTGTATGATATTCTTCATCGTAATAATCACTATCACCATAATAATCATCACCAGTATATAAGTTGTTATGAATATCAACAATTGATACAACATCAGGATTTGAACTTGTTGCTGTTACTTCACCGGTATAATTGCATGGCGTGGTATAAACACCAAAGCTTTTGAAGTAATGGTTCGTTATTGTTAATGTATTTGTTTTATCAGAATAATTAAATTTACTAACTTCTTCATCATCATAATCATAATCATTGTATGAACTAAAATCTACCTTAAGTTTATTTGCAGTATCTACAGTTTTTACCGTTATAGTAAATTGAGCAAATGGAGTTGTGATATATTTTTTAGTATTATAATCATATAAATATAAATGAATATACCGTTTTCCTGCAGATAGACCTTTAAATACTATATTATCGCTATCTAAAACATCATCATTATTATCATTGCCTGATTTTATTAAAGTATTAGGATCTATAATTGTTTCATCTTTTGAAATATGTGTATAGAATTTTCCGTATAAATAATTACAGTTCTCAGACGCATTATATGTTTCATACTTATAAATTGTGACGTCTTTTTTCCCTGTATATGATGGTGAACCTATAGTTACATTAATTGTTCCTACCTTACGCGTTTTCTTTTTATATGTTTCTTTAAATGTAACTTTTACTTTATTGGTTCCTGTAAAATTTTTAATCTTTTTAATCTTTCCAGTAGAAGTTAAAGATAATATTTTAGGTTTTGATGAAGTTACCGTATATTTTGCTTTTTTATTTCTAAAGGCGATATTTTCAGTTGGTATAAATTTCTTTGAATTATTGTAATATCCTGGCTGGTTACTAAGTTTTATATTTCTGTCAAGATCTGCATATAATACCGCTTTTTTTACATTTACAGTAAGTGTTGCAATTTTTGTTTTTTTCTTTTTTAATATCTGATTAACGACAATTTTTGCTTTACCGGCAGAAACTCCTTTGACAACACCTTTTTTGCTTACTGTAGCAACTTTTTTATTGCTGGAAGTAAAGCTGTAAGATGCTTTTTTCTGCTTGTTTTTAATTTTAATTGATACAGAATCATTGATAGCAAAATAATATGACTTATAGCCATCACTGAAAGTTGCTGTTGTCTTCTTTGCTGCATAAGAGTTTGTATTGCTTAATAAGATGCATATTGCAAAAGATAACACTGCAATTATTAAACTCTTTTTGAATATGTTTTTTGTTTTCATTTTTTCTGTGATAATATAGAAGCTGATTATCATATTCTCCTTTCTTTTTTGATAATTACAAGCTTTACAATGATAGCTTCTATAAGTTAGTACTTTACCATTGTATAAAGGTTAAATTTCTTATGTACATTACTATAAGGAATAAATAGTTTGTAATTAAACTAATTGTACTTAGATAGGTATAAAATGTCAATATATTCCACTATAATTAAAGGGTAAAATAACGAGCAAGCTCTGGTATTATCTTTTAATTATACAGTGTGAACTGAAACGTTTATTTTTCTTGACAGAGCAAATAGAGGTTAGATATACTTTTTTTGATAAATCATAAAACAATTGGAGGTTTTTATGAATACAACTAAGGATAATAAATTTCACATAATGGATATGGACGGAACGATACTTGACTCCATGCATGTCTGGATAAATATCGACGATACTTATCTTATATCTAAGGGAGTTGTTCCTCCTGACAATATTGCGCGAATCGTTGAAAAGAAGACGATGATGGAATGTTGTGTCTACTTTCAGGAGCTTGGTGTTAAAATGACACCGGAAGAAATTTACGAAGATATCATGAGTAAGATTTTTGACGAATACCGCCTTCACATCCAGATAAAAGATAATATGAAGAAAAGAATTAAAGATATTATAGGGCGCGGTGAAAAGATATGTCTCTTTACTTCATCTGAAAGAAGATGCGCTGTCGCCGCTTTTGAAAGACTCGGTATCATTGACTGCTTTGATTCTATCTACACCTGTGCAGAGCTTGGCATGAAAAAAACCACTCCCGATGCATTTTTACATATATGCAAAGAGAATGGTTTCCTTCCTGAAGATACATATGTTTATGAAGATGCCCTTTATGCAGTAAAATCTGCTAAAGCTGCCGGATGTCACGTCATAGCTGTAGCTGAACCATCATCTGCCAATGACTGGGAAGAAATCAAGTCACTTGCTGATGAGATAATTCTGTAATCACAGCCATCAAAACTTAATCATTGAAACAAGCCTGACAGCAGGTGTCAGGCTTGCAAATTAACAAGAGCGTTGCATCTTTTTATTCATCATAAATAGATACAATCTCACCATCAAGTATACGATTCATATTCTTAACGGCACAGAAGTTACCACACATTGAACATGTGTCCTCTTTTTCAGGCTTTGCTTCTGAACGGTATTTTCTTGCTTTTTCAGGATCTATTGAAAGCTCAAACATCTTCTCCCAGTCAAGTTTCTTTCTTGCTGTACTCATTTCGTCATCCCAGTCTCTTGCATGTGGTATTCCCTTTGCGATATCTGCTGCATGAGCTGCGATTTTGGATGCCATAATTCCTTCCTTTACATCATCTACATCAGGAAGTCTAAGATGCTCAGCAGGCGTTACGTAGCATAAGAATGAAGCTCCGTATGTAGCTGCTATAGCTCCACCGATAGCGGCAGTAATGTGATCATATCCCGGTGCAACGTCTGTTACAAGAGGTCCAAGTACGTAGAATGGTGCTCCACTGCATATCGTCTGCTGTATCTGCATATTGGCCTGTATCTGATCAAGTGGCATATGTCCCGGTCCTTCTACCATAACCTGTACATCTTTTTCCCATGCACGTTTTGTAAGTTCACCGAGAGTTATAAGCTCCTGAATCTGTGATATGTCTGACGCATCCTTAAGACAACCCGGTCTGCATGCATCACCAAGACTCATTGTTACATCATATTCGCGACATATATCGAGAATTTCATCATAGTATTCATAGAATGGATTTTCCTCACCTGTCATTTCCATCCATGCAAATATGATAGAACCGCCACGTGAAACTATATTGGTAAGACGCTTATTGGTCTTAAATCTCTTTGCTGTTTCTTTATTGATTCCACAATGAATTGTCATAAAGTCAACACCGTCTTCTGCATGCATCCTTACAACGTCGATCCACTCTCTTGCTGTAATCTCCTTAAGAGGTTTATGATAATAAACGACTGCATCATAGATAGGCACTGTACCGATTACAGCAGGACATTCACTTGTAAGCTTTCTTCTAAACACCTGTGTATCACCGAAAGAGCTAAGATCCATTATAGCTTCTGCTCCGAGCTTAACAGCACTGTTGACCTTTTCCATCTCCATATCAAGATCAGTCCAGTCTCTTGAGGTTCCAAGATTAACATTTATCTTAGTACGAAGTTTGCTTCCGATACCATTTGGCTCTAAGCATTTGTGATTTTTATTGGCAGGGATAATAACCTGACCAAGTGCTATGAGCTTTCTGAGTTCTTCTTCATCCATATGCTCTTTAGCTGCAACAACCGACATTTCTTTTGTAATTATGCCCTTTCTGGCAGCATCCATCTGTGTTGTGTATTCCATACTCATTATGTTCATTAACCTCCATCATATATTCTTATTTTACCTTTAATAAAGCTTGCGAAACTCTAGCGTTGTTTTTAAGCGGCATTTTCTTTTCGCCACAGTGCATCCCCTCAAAGCGTTATTTTAGTACATAAGATCAAGTTTACTATAAAGTATATAGCAAAAAACCTCAGATACTATAAAATATCTGAGGTAAAATAGACACAATATACTTTTAATACTGACTCTATATCTTCCTACGACGGCATTAACCGCATCAGGTCTGTGGGTCGGAAAAATCCCTCTCAGCCTTTCGGCTCCCCAGATATCTTCTATATGGCAGTATATATGTTATATTTTCTTTTGTCAACCAGAACAGTTCAGCCTATAAATAACAGAAAGTATTGGTGTTACAATTCTCACCCATGGGGCTGTAATCTGGCAAAATTTAATTATTGGCACATAGCCATGAAGTAGGTGTCAGGCTTGTGAATAAAGAGTAATATCTGAAAGCTCTCTGACAACTTCGCCTGCAATTATAAGACCTGCCGCTGATGGTACAAATGATATGCTTCCGGGAACAGGACGTTTTTCCCCTTCTGCAACAACAGTCTGCTTACGAGGCTGCTCTGTTGAATAAAGCACCTTAAGGCTCTTTACTCCTCTTTTCTTAAGTTCTCGTCTCATTACTTTAGCGAGAGGACAGACAGAAGTTTTATAAATATCCGTTATCTCAAATTTAGTAGGATCAAGTTTATTGCCTGTACCCATACTGCTTATAACTTTTGTACCACACTTTTTTGCCTGAACTATAATCTCAAGCTTTGCCGTAACGGTATCAACTGCATCAACTATATAATCGTACTTTGTGAAGTCAAATTCATCAGCATTTTCGGGGAGATAAAAACAGTCATAAGCACTTACGTTACAGTCAGGATTGATATTTTTTATACGCTCTTTCATAACATCAACTTTTAATCTGCCGACTGTTGTGTGGTCGGCTACTATCTGACGATTTATATTGCTAAGACTGACTGTATCATGGTCAACCATTGATATAGAACCAATCCCTGCTCTAGCGAGTGCCTCACAGACAAAGCCGCCTACACCACCAACGCCAAAAACTATTACATTTGAGTTTTTTAACTTCTCTACAGCTTCATCTCCAATAAGAAGTGAAGTTCTTATTAATTCTTCCTTCACATGAAACCTCCATTAGACATATGCCTTTTCTATCTTAATTACAGCGAAATGATTAGGGTATTTTTCCTGTATTTTATCCTGTACCATTTTTCGTACATCATCATCTTTAATAGAAAACTCCTGTGGAAGTACCACATCGAATATGAGATTGGTATGAGTCGTTCCTGCTACCATTCTGAAATCATGTATCGTTAGCTCATCATCTATATCTTTAACAAGCTTCTCAACTTCTTTTCTCATATTGACAACAACTTCATTATTAGATTCAATAGGATCCATATGTATTACACTAAGGCACCCCAGCTTTTTGTCAAGTTCTGCTTCTACATTGTCAATGGCATCATGAAGTTCAAATATATCTTCATCTCCGGGAACTTCTGCATGAAGTGATATTATAAGTCTTCCAGGACCATAATCATGGACAATAAGATCGTGTATTCCTACCACATATTTATTTTCCATTACTATATCTTTTATCTGCTGTACAAACTCAGGCTCAGGCTTTGCACCAAGCAGAGGACTTAGTGTATCTTTGGCAGCTCCGTATCCGGCAAATAGGATAAATGCTGCGACGAGCAGACCACATATTCCATCGACATTTATCTTTGTAACCATCATTATTACCATGGATAAAAGAACTACTGATGTTGCAACTACATCGCTAAGACTGTCAGTGGCTGTAGCTCTCATAGCTGCCGAATTAAGCTTCTTTCCATAACTTCTATTGTAGAGTGCCATATATGCTTTTACGAGTATTGATGCCAATAAGATAATAAATGCAACCATACTTGTATCAACAGGCTGTGGATGAATTATCTTTACTATAGAAGTTTTGGCAAGCTCAAATCCCATAAGTATTATAGCTATGGCAACAGCAAATCCCGAGATGTATTCAATCCTTCCATGACCAAAAGGATGTTCATTATCAGGCTTCATACCGGCAAACTTGAAACCGACAAGTGTGATTATAGATGAACCGGCATCTGATAAGTTGTTAAATGCATCTGCCATTATCGCTACGGATCCACTTATAAATCCTGCAAAATATTTAAATCCAAATAACAATACGTTAAGTATTATACCGACTATACTTCCGAGCATTCCGTATTTTCTGCGAACTTCCGCATCGTTATAATTTTCACAATCCTTTATAAATATTTTACCTAATAAACCAATCATCTGCTACCTCCCTGTTATCAGATTTTATCGTAAAAATTTGTAACAGTCCCCTACTTTTCAAGCTGTTCGCATACTTTCATAAGTATGGCACTTTCAAGTCGTTTTCTCATTATCTTACATGATAATTCATGTGATTTATGAATATCTCCATTGTAAATATAGTTATTTGCATTACATCCACCGCTGCAGTAAAATCTCGCCCAGCACTCCTGACATGAAGGCTTTGAATATACATGACATCCGGCAAACTCTTTCTTTATGTCTTCGTTAAATGTACCTTCTTCAAGATTACCCATCTTGTACTCTTCATGACCTACAAACTGATGACATGGATAAATATCTCCGTCTGGTGTTATAGATACATATTCGTTACCACTTCCACATCCGCGAAGTCTTTTTACTACACATGGTCCCTGATCAAGGTCTATCATAAAGTGGAAGAAATTGATAAATTTGCCCTGTTTTTTTATCTCACTTATTTTGTCAACAAGCTTGTCATATTCTGCATAAATTTTATCAAGATCATCTTCTGTAATGGCATACTCAACACTTGGATCTTCCATAACAGGCTCTACGGAAATCTGGTCAAATCCTGCTTCATAAAGATGCATTACATCTTCTGTAAAATCAAGGTTGTACTTTGTGTATGTCCCTCTTACGTAATATTCTTTATCTCCACGTTTCTCTACGAGCTTTTTATATCTTTCAATTATGCGGTCGTATGAGCCTGAGCCATCAACTCTGACACGCATCCTGTCATTAACTTCTTTTCTTCCGTCGATTGATAATACAACGTTTGACATTTCTTTATTGATATAATCAATATTGTCATCATCAAGAAGCATTCCATTTGTCGTAATTGTAAACTTGAAATGTTTACCATACTCTTCTTCTTTGCTTCTTGCGTATTCTACTATCTGCTTAACGACATCAAAGTTCATAAGAGGCTCTCCGCCGAAGAAATCAACTTCAAGATTTTCACGTCCTACTGATTTTTCAAGAAGGAAATCGATTGCCTGTTTACCTACAGAAAATGGCATAAGTTTTCTTCCTGTCCCAAAATCGCCTGTTGATGCAAAGCAGTATTTACAGCGAAGGTTACAGTCGTGTGCTATATGAAGACACATGGCTTTGATTGGTGATTCAACAACTGTATTGGCATAATCACCATAGATATCTTCACTAAATAATAATTTATCTTCATACAATGAAATTATCTCTTTATATGATTCTTTAATCTCATCTTCCTTATACTTTTCTTTAAGTTTATCCAAAACTTCTGATGGACACTCTTCTGAAAATGGAGGTTCTACATAATCAAGAAGATCATAAGTAATATCGTCTATTACGTGAACTCCGCCACTGTTTACATCAAGTAAGATATTAATGTCTTTCGCTTTAAATTTATGAATCATTTTATTAATCTCCGTTCTTTTCTACTTCGTTTTATATCTGAAATCAAAACATATGAATGGCTGCTACAGAAATCTGTAACAGCCACCATATGAAACTTTAATAACTTTCAATACCAACTTATTGAGCTTTCACTCGGTCAATTATTTATTCTCTTCGTTTGCACACTTCTGATTACCTACTGTACAAGATGTCTTACAAGCTGACTGACATGATGCCTGACACTTTCCACATCCACCTTTTTTTGCTGTTGCACTTAAGTTAGCCTTATTGATTGTCTGAATATGTTTCATGATTATACCTCCATTATAACTGTCGTTCTTTTTTGTTTTAAATACATAAAAATGCATCTATATATAAATAATATTTTATCATAAAAAAAACAAGTGTGCAAGCTTTCAACTCTTATTTTAACCAATTCTTATTACAATAGCGCAACAGTTCACAATAGCAAAGTTAAAGAAATAAAGTATTGCTTTTTTTTAGAGATGCAGATATAATGAACCTAACAAGAGAGTCGAACGCTAGGTGCAGACTAGCCGCCGGCATTTAAGATGTTTATTTTATTAAAAGTAACGCCTTACTTTACCAGAGCAGGGGCGTTACTTTTTATGTGTTATAGTATAAACAAGAGTTATAACAGCACAAAGCATAATTACAAATGTAAATAAATCACTATATGTAATCATTGGCATCAGCTCCCTTCCTTTGTAAGTCCGGCAACTGTCGTAGCACCCTTCGACTCCCTGATTAAGTTCACTATTTAATTATGATTATTATAGTATAATCACAATTAATTGACAATAAAAACAAATATACGTCAGCTCTGAAAGGTAAATCTTTTTTACCTATATCTACTTTTCAGAGACGTTATCTTGCATTAAATAAACTGATACATTTTAACCACAAACTTCCAACATAATATGATTTTATCGGTACATACTACTAACATGATAAACAAACAAAATAAATCAAAAGCAGTAAATAATTTTATCTGCAAATAATTGTTTATCATAAAAATCAATTATGACTTAAATTTTAAAAAGGAGGTATGAAATTATGACAAGCAGCAATAGCTCAAGAATGGAAGTTCCACAGGCAAAGGAAGCAATGGATAAATTCAAAATGGAGGTAGCCAGCGAAATTGGTGTACCACTTAAGAATGGTTACAACGGAGATTTAACATCAGCTCAGAATGGTTCTGTTGGTGGTGAGATGGTTCGTCAGATGATCCGTCGTCAGGAAGAGGAAATGTTAGGCAAATAATTTAAAATAATTTGCTTTATCAAATTTAGTATTTCCTTTTATGAGAAAAATAAACTGTTACTTTTAGCACCACTTAGTGTGAACAGTAATAATACATTTTCTCATAAAACAAAAAAGGGCTTTAACAAGCCCTTTTTTGTAAGCACATCTTTGAAATAATTCTCATATTTACTTTAACGTATAATGCACAAATTAGAACTGAACGAACTTGCCCTCAGCCTTATCGTTAATTACATAATATGCTTTTCTTTCATCGGGCTTTATGTAAACTTGAAGAGTCTTTATAGAAGAAATTCTATGTCCTTCTGACTTGTATGCCTCTTTGATTCTTCCTACGATATCTTCTGCTAAAACCTGTCCGCCACTATACTCAAAGTAAACTTCCTGAACAGTTTCAACCGGCTTAGCCACTTTCTTGGCAGGTGCCTTTTTAGCAGGTGCTTTCTTCTCTGCAACTGCCTTTTTCTCTGCCTTTGCTGGTTCAGCTTTTACTGTTTTTTCTTCTGTAGCTTTAGCTGTTTCTTTTACAGTCTTTGCTGCTTTTTCTTCCTTAGCTGCTACTGCTGTATCTGCTGCCGCTTTTGCTGACTTTGTTGTCTTTGTTGTTTTTGTCTCTGTAGCTTTTACATTTGTTTTACTACTGGTGCTCATAACTACCTCCTTTTTGTGCAGATTTCTTAATTTTATTTTCACAATTAATGTTCCAATAAATTCTTAACCCTCTGCCCTCATTTACATATTTTATATCACTCAAAAGTTTATAGCGAAAACACTAAACTTGCAAGTAATTTTTGCAAAAAAAAATAAATTTTAGTAGTTTTTTACTATTTTGTAGATAAAATATCTCTTATTGCATCTAAAAGTACCACATTAGAATCATTTTTCCTGACTACAATGCAGAAACACACAAAGCAGATATGTCCACTTTGTGTGCCATATGCATGTTGCATGCTTTCCCTCTGCTCTCTATGCGCCCTTGCACATCTGGAAAATTTCAGAATATAAAGCATGGCTTTTTTAAGATTTTACTTTTGGCTTAAATATAAGTGATGCGATATACCCCCATAAAAGTGCTGTGGAAACTCCTACTGCACACGCTTTAAATCCACCCTTGTAAAGTCCTATAAACCCTTCACTGTCTACAGCTTCTTTTACACCTTTAAAAAGTGTATTGCCGAATCCCAAAAGTGGGACAGTTGCTCCTGCACCTGCCCACTCTGCAAACGGTTCATAAACACCAATTGCACCAAGCAAAGCTCCGGTACACACAAGTATAACCATAATTCTTCCCGGCAAAAGTTTAGTGGTATCCATAAGGATCTGAACTGCTACACATATAGCCCCACCAACTGCGAATGCAATTAAATATTTCATATTGTCCCCCTTTCAAGCAAAACAGCATGTGCAATTCCCGGTACACTGTCACCTTCATTAAAACTTACCTGTGATAAAAGTGCACCTGTCGGAACAAAGAGAACCCTTTTCCATTCACCTGACTGAAGCATTTTTAAGATATAACCTGTAAGCATCGTTCCACTGCATCCACAGCCACTTCCACCTGCCTGAACATTCTGGTCTTCACCATAAATTTCGATTCCACAGTCCATATAATTTTCTGATATATCATACCCCTTACTCTTTACTATATCAAGTAAAATATCTTTACCTACTTTGCCTAAATCGCCTGTTATTATTTTGTCATACTGCTGTGGACTCATTCCAAAATCAATAAAGTGCTGAACTATTACATCCCCAGCTGCCGGTGCCATACATGCCCCCATATTCATGCTGTCTTTTATACCATAATCGATTATTTTTCCTGTTGTGATTCCCTTGATATGAACTTTATTTTTTTCAGCAAGAAGCTCTTTTGAAGGAAGATTATCACTGCTAAAACTTCCCGGTGTACTGTCCGTTATACAGGACGAAGAAATAACAACTGCTCCGCTTCCTGTAACAGTCCATGTAGCTGCTTTAGGTCGTTGTGTTCCATATCCATTAGGAAATCGGAACTGCTTCTCTGCACTCGCAAAGTGACTCGACGTAAGAGCAAGCACATTGTCTGCAAACCCGCCCTCTGCTATCATTGATGCTATGGCAATTGATTCCCCCATAGTAGAACATGCTCCGTATACACCAAACATTGGTATGTTAAGGTTCATAAGTCCAAACGAAGATGCCATAAGCTGACCAAGAAGATCTCCTGCGACAATATAACGAATATCACTTTTTTTGCAACCTGCCTTTGAAATTGCAAGTTCTGCAGCTCTCTCCTGAAGCTTTCCTTCTGCCGCTTCCCAGCTGTCTTTTCCGGCTGTGGGATCACTTTCCACTTCATCAAAGTATTCTCCGTAAGGACCTTCTGCTTCCTTACTTCCAACTATTGAAGCAGCACCGCGTATATATGGCGGATGTTTAAATTTAACACTTTGTTTTCCTATCTGCTTTTTATTCATAACCTTCTCCAATCTCTAAATATAACCAGTAACTAATTATCAGATATTGTTTACTAATTATGATTGCAGATTCAGTTTTATTTTATTCAGTTTTTTATCTGTTTTTCAATTTCTTTCACAAAATTTTCTGTACTTTTCCCTGTCCTCAAATAATCCCATCATTTCTCTTGTAAGACTTATTCCGTCATCATGTGCAGGCATTTCTTCTCTCTTAAACCATTCTGCACAGGAAAGCTCATCTTCATCAAGTTTAATTGTTCCGTCTCCGTCAAGCTCTGCAAAAAATCCCATTAAAAGATTACTGTCAATTCCCCATGGCTGACTTTTATAATATCTTATATTTTTTACACTTAATCCGACTTCCTCCATCACTTCTCTCTTAACTGTCTCTTCGGCAGTTTCACCTATTTCCGTAAATCCTGCTATAAGGGCATACTTCTGAAATTCCCTTGATGGCGCATATTTTGTCATAAGGATTCTGTCGCCATCTGTAACTGCTGCAATCACAGCAGGTGCAATCTTAGGATATATCATATTGCCACAACATTCACATTTAAGCATACGTTCCTTATCATCATGCATAACTCTTCCGCCGCATCTTCCACAGAATCTATTATCCCTGTACCACACATAAAGATGATACGCAGTCATTATCGCAAATGAAATATCCTTTGACACAATCTGGCGCATATTTCTTATATTGTCATAAGCAAAACCTTTTCCACAATCAAATCTCTTTTCCGGTTCTGTATCAACAATTTTATCATTATCTTTTCTCATATTGTTGATTGTTTTGGGAATGATTATATAATAATCGCATCCGCCTATTTCAAAGACATATTGGAAATCAGATAAAGAAAGTTCACCGCTTTCTATATAACAGCTAAAGTCCGTAAATCGGGGCAGGTGCAATTCGTTATTGTCTTTTCTTTCTACAAGAACTTCCCTTCCTGAAAATGATATCACCGCATCATTATCTTTTATTATTTTATTTTGAAAACTATTGTTTAATCTGTATGGTTCTATATCCTGAATCATTTTATCTCCTCTTTCATAAAACGTATTGTAAAAAATTTGTAAACGAGTCAAAAATAGGTGTGAACCGTACCACTTTTTTTACTTATACTTAATCCTTATATCATTGCCTTTTACTTCTACATGAGCTTTTGCGCCTGATACCATTGGCATCATAGGTGGAAGATGACCTATGTCAAGATCCATTATTACCGGAACGTCAAATTCTTCAAGTATATCGTAGATTGCATTATACTGGTTAAGTCCAAAGTCATCGTGACCAAAGTACAAAGGTCTTCCTATAAGAAATCCCTTTACATACTCAAACCATCCTGCATGTTCAAGCTGCCAGATTGCACGCCGCATATCCATATTGTTAAGTTCACATGATTCGAGAAACCAAATAATTCCATCATCCTTGTACTTTTCATTAAAATCACAGACTCTGTCATATATTGTCCCTGTAAGGTTTCGCAGACAGTCAAGACATCCACCTATAAGACGTCCGTCTATAGTAACCTCGCCTGATTTTTCTTTCTCATTATGTGAAAATATCTTAAGCTCTCTTTTCTCAGTAACATTATATGGTTCAAGTGGGTTTTCTTCTGTCTTGAGTGATTCCTTTTCCCACATATCATAACCGCTTATTTCATCTGTCTCACCTGTCAGTATATTAAAAGCATCATATAGCGATTTATGCCATTTTTTCATACCAAATGCAGGTGCGCATGGTGCATATATTGCAGCCGTATCGCAAATAGTAGGCAGGAGGAATGTAAGATTTGTATTATCAGAAAAACCCATATACCATGTTGGTTCTGCTTTTTTTATTTTATCAAAATCGATATAATCAAGCACCTCACACATAAGTTCTCCACCACCGCATGAAATGATTGCATCTGTCTTTGATCCGCCAAGATATTCATTTATCTCATCACCACATTTTTCAGGAGTATTACTTATCCCAATTCCGGCTCCCTCAAAGCAGTTAGGTCCTATGTCCGTTTTATAACCCATGTCTGAAAACTTCTTAACTGCACTTTTAAGTCCACTCTTATACGGTTCTATATTGCACCCAAAAGATGGTGCAACGAATCCTATCGTTCCACCTTTTGGCAAATGTTTCGGTATTCTCATAATAAATTCCTTTCTTTTAAGCCATAGTATTGTCACCTGATAAGCCAAAGCATAGTCACCTTATGATTGTCTTTCAATCCATTGATGCAAGTGCCTTTTTTGCGTTTGTCATACGCTTCTCAAACTGACCATAAAAGTCTTCTTTATCATATGGTGTAATGAAGAATGTCTGTAAAAGATACATATTTATAGCCTTTGCCACACCATCATCATTTTTTTCTCTTATATCATTTCCTATATCTTTAATAAAATAATGCCATTCTGATATGTAATCTTCATATCTTTTTAAATCAGGTATGTCGAGCCATTTCTTTATCTTAACTTTTGTCCTTGCTCCTTCTTTTACACATTCATCTTTCTGTAGAAAATAATCAAACGTCCTGTCATGATATATCCGTCCGAGAGGAAACATTCTGCACATCCCCGGCCTGTACTGATGTATACTACATCTGCCTGTGCTATCAAGATAGCTACACTTTTCTTCTTCTCCGGAAAGTTTTAAGTTTGGAAGTATTATGCCATCCACTATATTTAATTCTATATTGTTCTGCATAAGCTTCTCGAATGTTTCACCACGAAGTGATGTAAGTCGGTATATATCCATAGGATCAAGGACTATGGATTTACCCATTCCCTTGCAGCATGAAGAGCATCCGAGACAATCTCCGCACCCAATTTTTACCATATCATTGCTGCTGTATCTTTTGCCGTCAGATACTTCATTCATATCTATATTGCGTTCCATCTACTCCTCCATCCAGCTCTTAAATAATGCTATTTCTTCTGCGTATCCTGCATCATCATTAGGTGTTTCAAGTATAAAAGGTTTACCCATAAGTACGGGATGAAGTGCAACTCTTTTCATTGCCTCAAGTCCAATTTTTCCCTTACCAATTTTTTCATGACGGTCTTTATGTGCTCCACATTCATTCATACTGTCATTGAAATGTACGGCCTTAAGTCTGTCAAGACCGATAACCTTATCAAACTCTTCAAGAACTCCGTCAAGATTATTTACTATGTCATAACCACCATCCCATATATGACATGTATCAAGACATACTCCGAGCTTTTCATTAAGTTCAACTTTATCTATAATGGCACGTATTTCTTCAAATGTCCTTCCCACTTCGCTTCCCTTTCCTGCCATGGTTTCTAAAAGAACCGTCGTCGTCTGGTCTTTTGTGAGTACAGAATTAAGAGCGTCTGCTATCATATCGATGCCGGCCTCAACGCCCTGTCCCACATGTGAACCTGGATGAAAGTTGTAGTAATTACCCGGCGTATATTCCATACGCTTCATATCATCAGCAAGCATTTCTCTTGAATAATTACGTATGTCTTCTTTGGCTGCACAAAGATTCATAGTGTATGGTGCGTGTGCAACAAGCTTTCCAAGTTTATTTTCTTCTGCCTCTTTTAAAAACTTTTCTACATCTGCCGGATCAATTTCCTTAGCTTTTCCTCCTCTTGGATTTCTTGTAAAAAATGCAAATGTATTGCCTCCAAGTTTTATGGCAGCTCTTCCCATTGCCGCATATCCTTTTGATGATGATAAATGGTTTCCTATAAAATACATTGATGATTCCTCCTATATTTTTAACATGTTCTCTCGACTTGTATCAGTTTTTATATAATAGTAATGTGTACAACAATTATTTTTAATCAACATCACATATTAGTTTCCAAAATCATACTCAAGGAGTTCACAGTTTTTCATGGAATGATTTGCAAATTCTTCATTGCTCATATCATTAAAATATGAATGTATGATTCTAGCAATTCCATTATGAGCTACTATAAGATATGTTTTATCTTTATCATTTTTGATTTCGTCAAGAAGATTATAGACACGCTGTGCAACTCTTAGCATTGACTCGCCACCATCGAAGCTGTTGACAAAGCCTCTTTTTGCCTCTAAAAAATCTTCATCTCTTCTTCCGCCACCTTCATATTTTCCAAAATTCTGCTCTCTTATTCTTTCTTCGGTATGCATTGGAATTCCTGTTGCTTCAGCTATATGACGTGCTGTATTTTCTGCCCTTTTTAGCGGTGATGCAACTATCTCATCGATATGAATATCTGAATTATTCTTAATATATTCTCCAAGTTCACATGCCTGCTTATGACCAAGTTCCGTAAGCTCAATGTCTGTTGCACCACATACTTTTCCCTCGACATTCCAGACTGTCTGACCATGTCTCGTTATATATAATTTACCCATTTTAGTCCTCTTTCTAAATCCTGTATTTTTATTTTTTATTATCTTCTGTAAAGTACAGTTCACGCCTAAGATTCATTAAACTGTAACATAAATAAAAATGCTATGATATATACCTTACTAAATATACATCATAGCATATCTTTTTATTTTTGCAATCTTACAAATTCTGTATCATATTTGTTATAAGTTCAGAAGTTGTGAAACTCTGATCATTCACCCGGACTGCTTGATATTACCTTTCCGGTATTCCAAAGCATGACTGTCTTTTTAGCGGCATCCAGGCGTTCTTCTTCTGAATGAAAATCAATCGTTACAGAGTGACATCCACATTCAAGACACATCACATAATAACCGCAACCACATTCCTCTTCTAACAGTCCACCGCCATCACATAATGGGCAGTCATTGATTTCTAACATTTCTTCGATATTCATATTGTTCCTCTCTTTCGACTTATTAAAATCTAATATAAAAGCAGTCAGAATTCTATTAACTGCTCCTCATTTTAAAAATTTCGTCCCTGGTACTGAACTGTCACAACAAAAACTTTCTTGACATTTTTATCTATTTTAAATATAACTATATAATTATCAATTATAAGCTGTTTATATCCTTTTCCTGCATACCTTCCAACTAAACGGTTCTGGTGAGATTCAGGCAATTCTTCCAATGACTTTATTGCTTCCCATATTCTATCAGTCTGACCTTTAGCATTTTCTGGTGATAGCTTCTCATGTGCAATATAAGCATAAATATCATCAATATCACGATATGCTTTAGGATATAACATTACATCATATTTATCCATAGTATTTCTTATTTAACCTTTCCATTGCACTATCTAATGATAAAGGTTCAGCACCCTCTTCTACTTCAAATTCTGCCTCATAAATAGTTTGATCTATTTTGTTAATTTGAGCAAAATGTTCATATAACTCTGAACTCATTACAACTAAATCACTATAACCATTTTTAGTAATAAAAATAGGTTCTTGCTTCTTATGAGCTAATTCAGATATTTCACTTGTATTTCTTAAATCTCTAATAGGCATAATAGTTGGCATAATATACACCTCTCTTTCTTGTGACATTATTGTATCATAATTATGTCTCGTTGTAAATTAGACAAGTACTTAACCTCTTCTAAGAAAGCAATGCGTATTAGAAGTATATGGCACATCAAACCGGAATCTGAGAGAATTAAAAAGAATTATTTAAACTCCAAAATCATGCTAATATCCTTTCTTGGACGTTTTTCAGGATGTTCATCAGGATACCCAACTGCAATTATTCCTATTAGCTGATTTTTCGTATTTATATAATTCACTAATTCATTATATGAAAAACAAGTATTCGCAATCCAGAGTGTACCCAAACCATATTCCGTAGCAGTCAAAATCATATTTTGAATTGCCGCACCTATAGAAAGTGAATCACAAATTTCAACAATTCTTTTTTCATTTTCTATACTGGAAAATGGTGTGCTTCCATATAAGCTCTTGGTACAGAATCCTGCTTAAATTTTCTAATACTTCTCCTATCATTTATTTCCTTAATCATCTTTTGTCTCCTATATCAAAATATTTCATAACTTCTTATTTCAAAACTTATTCTTCTTTGAATAAATCATCTAATACAATAACATTTGTAAATGCTCCACTATATTCGTTATGTGTTAATCCAAATGTCGTAATAAGTGTACTGTGAATTGCTGCCTTAGGAGAAACATTCTCAGCCAGTAAAGCCTGTCTTTTTAAAATTGTTTTATAATACTCCTTATTTACTGTAAACTCTCCACTATAATACTTTATCTCACACATATTAATCACGTTATCATTTCTTGAAATAATTAAATCAATTTGTGTTCCATCGTTATCATCACCTCTTTTTGACCATGCAGAATTATCTGATATCACACCTGATATTCCAAGTGAACGTTTTATCTGCTCTATATGATTAAAACATACATTTTCAAATGCAAATCCTCTCCATACAGCAACTACGCCTGAAGATGTATTCTGTTGCCAAAACTTTTCATTTACCTTTTTCTGATTATTAATAAAGTGTAAGTAAAACATACAGAACGGATCTATAAGCTTATAATGTTCTTCTCTTTTCCCGCACCCAAAAGGAACATATTTAATAATAAAGTCACTGGATATTAGAGCATTTAAGTTACGTGACAGGCGACCACCATCTGTAATTCCAAGTTTATCTATGATTTCTCTTCTCGTAAAGCCTGCATTTCTTGTATATAGCAACTGTACAATATCCTTGACAGCTTCCGGATTTACAAATACAGAAGCGAATAGTCTGTTATATTCTTCACGCAGAATTGCATTTTTTTTAAAGAAAATATTGTCTATATTTTGTGCCAGACTCATTTCTCCATTAACATATCCCATATAGTATGGTATCCCACCAAATATCATATAACTCTGAGTGATATCATATCTTGAAATATTTACATTGTTACTTTTATAAAATTCTTCACACTCTTTAAGATTAAATGGAGATAATTTAATCTCGTAAGTGACTCGATTATATAACCCTCCATGATTATTTATCAGTTTATCCTGAATCCATGAATTCGCACTTCCACAGACAATTACCATCAGGTTTTTTCTATGACATCCCCATGTATTCCAAAATGCTTCAAATGCTCTGATAAAACCGGATTTTGGTGTATCCAACCATGGTAATTCATCCAGAAATACTACTTGTCTGCTTCCATCATCTCTGCTTTGCAAAAATTGTTCCAACAGTAAAAACGCATCAAGCCAGTTTGATGGTTTGTCGCACTTTTCCATTCCATGCAGTTTAAGCGAATTATAAAAATGGTTCAATTGTAATTTTAAAAGTCCCTTTGAATTTTCATCCGCTGGCGAAAGTCCGGCATGTCTAAAAGTAATCCTTCCCGCAAAAGTCTCATCTACCAAGTATGTTTTTCCAACTCGCCTTCTTCCATAAATTGCAATCAGTTCTGCCTGTTTACGTTCATAAAGTCTATTCAGTTCTTTTACTTCCTTTTTCCTTCCAACCATATACCCCACCTCCCAAAGTGTCGGTGAACGTTCATTTTCTACATTTCACCGCCGTTTTGTGTATAGTTTACACAAAATTAAAGCGGCGGTCAACTATATTTTATTATATTTCACCGCCGCTTTTTCTTTTATATTGAATTTAATAAACAGTTTATTGATGCGAAAAGTTTAACTTTATTGTTTTTACAAATCAATTACCCTTCCTCCAATTTTTTTATATTTCTCATCATGAGTAACAAGAACTACTGTTTTCCCTTCTTTATTCATATTCCATAAAATAGACATTATTCTTTCCCCATTTATCCTGTCAAGGGAACCGGTCGGCTCATCGCATAGTATCAAATCACATTTTTTGATTATTAATCGTGCTAACGCAATCCTCTGCTGCTCACCACCTGAAAGTGTGTATACTTTCTTATCTTTTGTCTCCAACAATCCTACTTTATCTAATGCTTCATCTATACTCACATTGGATCGGTTAGATTTTCTTATAATCTCCAAATTTTGTTTTACCGTTTTATCTTCGATTAGAGCAAAATTCTGAAATAAGAAACCTACTTTTTCACTCAGATATTTATGTTGATTTTTTCTCTTACTAATGTCAATTCCATCTACAATTATCTCACCCGAATCAAATTTTTCAAGGGATCCTATCATACTTAGCAATGTAGTTTTTCCACATCCACTCATTCCGGAAAATATCACAAATTCTCCTGTATTTATTTGAAGGTTTAAGTTCTTAAACAATATCCTATCACCAAAAGACTTATTAAGATTTTTTATTTCTATCATAGCTTCCCCTTCCTGTATTTTTTTTATAATACGCTACCTTTTAAAGCTTTCTGTATATTTCCCTTTTCAATAACCCTAATGTAATATAACATCATAATCACATCCATCACTCCAATAACCGAATACCCAATTATCATATATATTGAAGATGGCATATTTAAGACCATTGCAACAATCATACTTCCAATTGCACTTATCCCCAAAGACACAAAAGTCGTTATAAACATCTTTCTATATTTCATAAAAACAGAATATCCTACCACTGTTTTCACCGCAAGTTCTATCGAATTAATCATACTTTCGTACCTTAGCATAGTTTTGATTATAATAAATTCCATTATCATTAATATTACAAATGCAACAGCTCCAAGCAGTATTGTTCTTTGATAGCCTTTTAAGTAATAATTATAATTGTCATATACATTTGTTATAAAACTTGTATTTTTCTCAACATCATTATTTTCGATATAATCATTCCATTCTGATTCATTTATATCCACCATACAAGCTTGCGAAAAATAAATTCCATTATAATAATTAACTTCTGTTCCCGCATTAAGAATAATCAGTGGGTTATTATACAATTGACTGATAATACCATTCTGACTTTTTATCCCTATTACTGAACAGCTATTTTCATAGGTGATAATTTCATAATCAATATTTTCTCCTATATACATTTCTGCAAGCATCTCTAAATCCTTCACACAAGTATCTTTTTGTTTTTCAGATACTATAAAATAGACTTTGTTTTCAAATTTAAAATTACTAATTTCTTTAATTCTGCCTTTCAAATAGCCGATAGTATTTTTATTAAACATCAAGCATGGTTCTTTACTATAAATCCCCTCATCCATGTAAACATTTAGAAAAGTTTTATTTTCTTTTGTTTTTTCATTTATTAATTCAAGCATCATTTTTTCTGTCGTTTCAGCTTTTCCATCTTTAGATGTAATTGATAAATAAGAATACTTACTATATTCCTTAAAATGCTCTTTTTGCCTCCAGAAATTTACACCTTCAAAAATCATTTCCGTGCAAACAGATGTTACTAACGCAATAATTATAATTGTTATGATTTTATATATATAACTGATATTCAAAACGGTTCTGTTGCCTTTTCCTCTATTAAGAAAACTTTTATAATCAAAAAAAATTAATCTTAAATATAAAAGACTATTTACAATGCAATATATCCCTACACATAAAGTGGAAACTTCTATAAGATATTCAGCATTTACATTAAATACATTTTTCAAAACTAAAGTCGTCCCTACTGAACAACCTACAAAAAGAATAATGTCTGACATAATTCTTTTTATCACAATATTTTTTAAACTTTCTCCATAAATATATCGGACTGCCATCTCTTTCTTTATTAGTATGGTTTCATACAAAGTCATCAATAGTAAAAATACTATTCCTATGCTCCATACGCAGATAACATTCCTTACAGAATGAAAATAGGTATATCCCTCTTTTGGGAAATTACCATCATATGTATCAACCATTTCACTCTTAAATGCTCTTGCATCCTCAATATCTCCTATCAAATAATAGGTTTGAATCTCATTTACATCAGGTATCTTTTCAAATGCTTCTATATTAACTTTAATTTTCCCTAAAAAAATACTCTGATATTCTCCCTTATTTATTGATGATTTTTTATTTACTATATCTTCTACGCCATTCATACAATATATTGAAACTGTTTCTGAATGTATTGTCTCAATGTTTCTATTAACCGTAAAAACAAGACAATTATGTTCTTTTGCTGTTTTCTCAATATCGTCAATCATCTGTTCTTGTGAAATTCCTTTTGGCAGAAACATTGTCGTAGAAATATACTCTGTTTCAAAACTATCAATATTCCATACATACATATCGCCAATAAAAAATAGGATTATTGCAATAAAAATAATACTTGTTATATACTTTATCTTCCTCATAACAATCTTCTCCTGGTAGTTAATACTTATATAATTAACAATTTCATAATTCTACGCCCCACTTTTTACTCAATTATACTTCTTAATATTTTTACATCTTTTTTATTAATGTCACAGAAAAATTGATAAGAATCATTTGTAACCATAAATTTACCAACATCATCCGGTCCTGCAAGAGAAATCTCACATAATACTGACTTTCCTTTGTATATTCTAAATAAGATTCCTCCTTCATAAGATACAAAAGTCGTATCTTCATTAATTTTTGAATTTGCTATGATTTCCTTAATATCTTCAACTTTGTCCTTATCCTTTATTGTTACCTCTTCCTCAGCGAGAAAATATGTGATTTTTGTCGCTGATAAGATATTTAATTCCTCCATCCTTTGTGGAGCCTTTCGATTAATTCGCTCCTCTTGTATGTTTTTCTGCACATCTTCTTCTTTTGTGTTCTCATAATCCGAGGCACTCTTTAATTCTTCTTTTCCACATGATCCAACTCCTAACATAATTACAATAACCAATAAAACCCATGTCATTTTTTTTAATTTCATATCTCTCACCCTTATTTAATATTATTTTGCAAAAACAGTTCCTACCTAGATGTTTGATGCGATTGTATCAAATATATAATATCAAAAAAACAAGCTAATAATTTTGAATTGTAAAAAACTATATAGATTTTTGTAAAAATTTACAGTTTTTTATAAAAAAGTTACCCTGTTCAATCTGATGATATACTTTTAGGTATGATGGACAATGACCAAATAAGAACAGAGGTTGATAAACGTATATTTAATCCCCCTGTTTCAAATGGAGGGCTAAAAACAAGCTCTTTTTTATCAATATTATACTTACTATTGTCATATACATCTACGCCTTTATCAGGCGTCACATTCTTTAGACCGCCTGTAGCAATACTTACGATAACATCAGATAGTGATTTTATAATAGAACAAAGCTAAGCTATGAAAAAGATTTATTATCTGTTGGGTAATTACTTTTTTGATATTTCATCCATATACATTTCTGCAATATATGATGGACCATTACACCAAAGTTTTGTACTATCGTCATAAAGAGTCTTACCTGTTTTTGAAAGAATAAAATCAACCAATACATCTTTTGAATTTTTTCCGGTACTCTCTGAAACTTCATCCACAACCATAGTAACTAACAGATCAATTGTATAATTAATTCGCTCCTTAGAAATTACTTCTTCAGCCATATCTTATCTCCTTCTATAAAGTGAAGACATTCCAATGCCTCCTCTGTTTTAAAACAATACTGATCTTTTAATTTATTAGGCAGTAATTGCCTAATGCAAAATTCATCAGCTTCCCTACTTCCCATTGTTCCGTATGCACCTGCAATATATGCAGTTAAAGTCGTATTTGTAGCATCATCTGCTATTTTTCCAATTATAACATCATATTGGGACATTTCATTTTCAATTTCACTAAACGAATATTTTTTTCTATGAGCTGCTATGCAATGTAACCAATCAGTATCTGCATTTTCAAAAATATGTACCATTAAATCATTCTTAAGGCTTACTTCAAATGTAGAAATATATCCAAAGTCTTGTCCTGATTCAATCTTTTCACTTGCAATTGCTTTTGCTATAGATGTTTTTAAAAAACTAATAGCTTGTTTTTTCGACGATGTCAGATAAAAACCCTTTCCAAAATCTTTCCTTCTGGCGCATTTCTCCAACTCCGGTTTTCTAACTTCACAATAACTTCCATGATACAAAAGAAGTCCATTATCCAATTTCTGCATTTATTTTACCCCTTTTTATTTCAATAAACTCTGCAATATCTTCTAATACTGCTTCATCACCTTCACAATGGAAAATCCCATAACATTTTTCAATATATCCCAAAACATCAACTTCTTGAAACAATTCAATAACCTTATCAATAGATAAATGCCATTCTTCTGATGCTAATCTAACAATCCGTGCCTGCATAAATGTAATCTCTGATTTCTCACTCATTTTGACTTACTCCTTTCCATCTTTTTGAAGTGTTTTGATAATTAGAAAATTTACATTTTTATCTTGTTTCATTATACTTACTTTCCTTTCTATTGTAAACGAAAAAGGGGAGCATCCTAAGCTACTCCCACACATTTCAAAATCCAGTAAATAACGCCCAGACACCAGCTGCTAAATATTCCATAAAGTATAACAGGTCCGGTTATTGGGACAATGCTCCCGGCTCCCAAAGTGTCGGTGAACGTTCATTTTCTGCATTTCACCGCCGCTTTTTCTTTTATATTGAATTTAATAAACAGTTTATTGATGTGAAAAGTTTAAGTTAATTATTCTTCCAAAAGTCTATTTAATAACACATCTCTATTATTAATAAACATTTCTGTGACCTGATAACTTTCTGTTTCTTCATAAGAACAGGTATGTATACTGCCATTGTCAAAGCTAAGAATCTCAGCATTTGGAATACCAAGCAATATAGGTGAATGTGTAACAATAAAGAACTGCGCTCCCTCTTTTGCACATCTGTATATTTCCATCAGTAATGTAAGCTGCCTTTGTGGAGATAATGCCGCTTCCGGTTCATCAAGCAGGTATAATCCATTCGGTCTAAAATTATTCTGGGCTAATGCCAGGAAACCTTCTCCATGTGATTTTTCATGGTATCTTGCCGATGGATGAGAAGAATCTGCATACTCCTCTTCTTTAGTTGCAACATTATAAAAACTTTCAGCCCTTAAAAAGTATCCCCATTTTTCTTTTCTATAACTTCTCGAAATTCTTATTGCATTACATAATTCCGAATGAGTATCGTGTGTAGAAAAAGAATAATTTTTAGTACCACCTTCAGGATTAAAACCATGAGCTACTGCAATTGCTTCCAGTAAAGTTGATTTCCCGCTTCCATTTTCTCCGACAAATAATGTTATAGAATTAGTAAACTCAATTTTTTCAATGCCCTTAAATGCCTCTATTTTCTTTATATAACTATCGTTATCTATCTTATCCCACTCAAAAATTACACCTTGTATGAATTGATTGTTCATCAGAATCTCCTTCAATGATTCGCTAGTTAAAATTAATATTAATATTGCCCATATTATTTTCTATACTCAGCTTTTTATCCTTACCTGTTTTTTCTTCTAATTCATGGACTTTCTTTCCATCAACTTTTACATTTCCCATGTCATTGTCTATATCAAGATCATAATCATTCCTGCTGCCGTTTATTTCAGCTTTAATATTACCCATATCAGACATTATATCTGCATCATCCGTAGATATATCTGTAAGTTTTACGTTACCTGCTGATGTTTCAACTGTAAGCTTTCTTAAACTGCTGCCATCCGCTTTAATATTGCCTGCATCTGCACTTATTTCACATTCACTTATTTCAGACTCATTTACGTTAATATTGCCCGCATCTGCTTCTAATGTTATCTTATCTGCATTTAATGAATTTAATGTAATATTACCTGCATCCGCTTCAACTTTACCATCTTTAAATTTTGCAGAATCTGGAGTGTATATTATAAGACGGTTATTCTTTAAGCCCCTGCTTATAAATTCACCAATATGAATTTTAACACCGTTTTTCTCCTTTTCTATATTAAAGTTTAATTTACCATTTGAAACAGAATAAATTGGTTTTGAATTGCCATGATACTCAAATGCATATGAATCACCTTCTACAAATTCAACATTTACTGCATCTGCATTTATATCAAAACTATCAAATGCTTCAAGCTCTTTTTTATCAATATTGTACTTACTATTGTCATATACGTCTACGCCTTTATCAAACCTTACATTCTTTATCCCACCTGTAGCAAAACTAGTAACGCAAAGGACACCTCCGACTACTATTGCACATACGCTTGTTATCAACGTTATCTTTGCAAATTTTCTCATATTACCAATCCTTTCTTAACTCTCTATGTCAGACTTTCGTCAAAAAATAATTAGACCATACTCTGCATATTCTTTTTCATCTTCTTTTCACGGCTTTTTCTTGTTATAAAATTGAAGAATTTTACTATGCCAAAGCAGCTCCATTTAACAAGATATACCACTAATAGCATAGAAATTGCTCCCACACCTGCCAATATAAGACCTATTCCAAATACAAATACACCTGTCGCAACACTTACTGTAAATACAGGAAATGCTGCCACTATACATATTATTCCAGCTGCAAATACAGATACTCCTGCAACAACTCCTGAAAAAAGAAGTGCTGCTATAGTAACACATATTGCAAATGCTACTGAAAGCACTGCTATAAGTACCGGAAATGCTATTGGTGCGGCAAATACACCGAGAATCGCAAGCCATACCGCAGATACGCCTTTTTTAACAGTTTCAGGTTTCTTTACAG
>JALERT010000194.1 GCA_022764445.1 Lachnospiraceae bacterium
TTGACAAGTGCTAACAAAAGGTATATAACATAGTCAGAACAAAAGAAAAGAAACATTTCTAGAGTGTTTCCAAACATCCAGGTTCAAAGTTACATATTAGCAAGGTTGTTATATTAGTTTATTTAGAGAAAGGAAGGATGACCTATGATGACACCTAGTATTTTTAATGATAGCTTTGATTTATTTGACCATTTTTATCAGGATCCGTGGTTTGGAATTAATGACCGTGATTTTAAGAACATCGAGAAGAAGTTGTACGGTCACAGAGCAAAGAACATTATGAGTACAGATATCAAGGAATCTGATAATGGGTATGAGATGAAAATGGATCTTCCGGGATTTAGTAAAGATGAGATAACTGTAGAACTTAATGATGGTTATTTAACTGTCAGTGCAGCAAAGGGTATGGATAAAGACGAGGCTGAATCAGAAGAGGAAGCTAAGAAAGGTAATTACATCCGCAAGGAGAGATACAGTGGCTCATGCCAGAGAAGCTTTTATGTAGGAGATGCAATTATGCAGGACGATATTAAAGCAAGCTTCAAGCATGGTATTTTGAAATTACTTATTCCTAAGAAAGATGAAAAACAGGTGGAGGCTAAGCAGTACATTGCTATCGAAGGCTAAACAGTCTGTATCCTTGGTCTCAAAATATATTTGATGTTTTTAATGGCTTACCGGTTATCGGTAAGCCATTTTTTTCATACATCTTTATTATACCTAAAAGGTATAATAAAGTGTGTATAATATGTATTTCACATAATAAGATAAATGAGATAATATAATATCAACAACAAACCAATCCATTCAATAAATTTAAAAAGGAGGACAGACATATGAAGATCAGAGAATTTTTAAGAGAGTATTACGAAACATTTTCAAGAAGATAAGAGAGGTGGTTTTTATGTTAAGAGAGGTGCTTAATCCACTACTTTAGGAGTAAAAAGTAATATGGTAAAGATTAGAAATGTTAATTTGTAGCCCATGTCGAAGTGATTCGGTGTGGGCTATTTTCATGATGTTTTTTAAAAAATTAGTGTAAAGATTTTATCAGTTGAAAAAATAAATAAAAAAATGAGAGTAATCGTTAGCCTTTGATATAATGGTTTCGACAAAAAAACTATAAATTAAAGGAGACTACTCTCATGACTATTGTATCATTATTAGACGAATTGGTTAATGCTTTATTAAAGGCAGAAGGAACTTTTTTAGATAATCCTAAAGATTTTAATTCTTTGGAAAAGTCAGTAAAAGCATCAACGGAATCATTTGCTGCCGAATTTCTAGGCAAGGTACTGTCAAGTGTTAATGAGCAGATATGTAAAAGCAGCTATAGAATTGGAAGGTATACTATCCAAAGAAATGATAAAAGAAAAATCATAAGTTCTGTTGGAGATATCACATTTGATTGCACATATTTTAAGAGATGTGCAGATGGAGGATATACATACCTTCTTGAGGATATGATAGGACTTAGTAGAAACGAAAGGTTCACTGAAGAAGCAGAGGTTATGCTTCTTACAGAAACTTTAAAGACAAGCTATGAAGAGGCGACAAAGGTACTTCCTTCAAAACAAAGAATCACCAAAACAACTGTGATGAACAAGATTCACCAGCTGGCTGAAGAAATGCCTTATGAAGGGCCTGAAGAACTAAAGGAAACAGACTATTTATTCATAGAAGCCGATGAGGACCATGTGGCAGAACAACATGGAGATAATGACAAAGACAATAAAAGCTTTATATCAAAACTCATATATGTTTATGAATACAAGAGAGATGTTCCAGGACATAAATCAAGAAAAGAGCTTGTAAATAAGTTTTATTTCAGTGGATTATATCCTGGAAAAGAAGGTAACGAAAAACTCTGGGGTAAGGTGTCTGATTATATAAATAAAACATATGATGTATCAAAGATAAAAAGAGTATTTATAAGTGGTGATGGTGCGCTATGGATAAAGGGTGGAATACATTATATAGAAAATTCTTTGTATTGTGCTGATAAATATCACTTGATGCAGTATGTAAATCAGGCTGCAGGTCAGATGCTTGATGAAAAAGAAATAGTAAAGCAGGAACTGTGGCATCTCTTGCATTCAAAGAAATCAAAGGCTAAAAAAAGATTTGATGAATATACTAATGAGATGATGAAATCTGCGAAGAAAACAGAGCCGATAGAGACACTAAGAAGCTATGTACTTGGAAATTGGTCAGCTGTACGAAGAACACTTGAAAACAAGTTTGTAAGTGGCTGTAGTGCAGAAAGTCATGTTAGCCACGTATTATCAGATAGACTTAGTTCAAGACCTATGGGATGGAGCCAGACTGGTGCTGACAGAATGAGTAAACTTAGGTGCTATGAACGTAATTATGGACGTGAAGGAATCATAGACTTCGTAAGATATAGTAGAGAACATAGATTGCTTGAGGCTACAGGAACAGAAGATATCCCAGTACAAGAGATATCTACAGGGGAAATCATAGCAGAACACTATGACCAATCCAGAAGCTACATCGAACGGATTCAGGCGAGAATGCCAGGATTAACATCAAGAAAGATTTTAAGAATAAGAAATCACTTAAGCGGATTATAAAACTTTTGACAATACCAGGTTGGAATAGTAAGATTTAGAAAATCAAAGATCATCAAATCATAACATCAGGGGCGAACTCTATCCATTTCCAACTGACAATAAGTTTACGCTATCTTTTAAAAATATATATTTGACAAACTATGTTAATTTGTGTTAAGGTCTTTTTCAAAGATGAGAGCAAAGACGCTAATGTTGAAAAACATTGGCGTCTTTTTTTATGTCCTCAAACATAAGGAGGAACAGTATTTTTTATTCACAACGAACCGCTTACGTATGCAAATACAGCTGTAATAAAACTTATTGATAATGAAAACTGATAATAAAAAGGATTTATTATGAGAAAACTTGAAACGAATGATTGGATAATTTTAAACAGCATAATTTATAAAATATACACTACCGAAAAATTCGATGATATGCGAAAGGAGCTTCTTGAGCAGCTTAAAATGGTAATCGATTACGATAGTGCAGACTTTTTCCTTGCATCAAAAGAAGAAGGACGTCTTCTCTGTAATCCGGTAACATACAATTGTGATGTCGACCTTTCAGAAATGTATGAGCACCTAGATTACAGCAGAGGAATTATGGTCAGCGGTAAAACGCTTATTTACAGAGAAACAGATATTATGTCTGATGAATCAAGAGTAGAGACTGACTATTATAAGAAAGTGTATAAGCCTAACAATTGGCATTATGCTTTGCAGATGATTATTGCAAGGAATAAAAAGTTTTTAGGTTCAATTACTTTCTATAGGACGATAGGTAAGGAAAACTTCCACTATGATGACATATTCATTCTTGATATGCTTAAGGACCATTTAGCATACAGGCTTGAAAAATATACCCTTGGAATGGAATCATCAGAAGAAAAGCTCACTATTTCTGAAGCAATTGCAAATTATGACTTGTCAAAGAGAGAGGCAATTGTATTAAAAGAACTTATGTCAGGGAAAGAAAATACTGTCATTTGCGAAGAACTTTTTATTACGACCAACACTTTAAAAAAGCATATTTTGAATATATACAGAAAGCTTGGAATCAAAAACCGCGTACAGCTGTTTAAGATGATAAAAGAGAAAGAGTAATACTACTTTTGTGTAATAAAAATGGTAATATGGGTGAATTGAAAGCAATAGTCATATAGTATAAGATTCAAATTAATTAATAATTATAATAAGCAACGGGGCTTATCCTATTTTTTAGGGTAAGCCTTTTTTTATGGATTTACGGAGGAAGAAATCATGAAAGAACTTGTAATGCTAATCAGACCTGAAAAGCTTGAAGCAGTTAAGGAAATACTTGATAACGTGAACTGTGGTGGTATGACACTTTCTACGGTAATGGGCTGCGGAACACAAAAGGGTGTCAGCTCAGAAGAAGGAAGCGTCAACGAATTAAAGGGATTTAAGACAACAATCAATCTTTTGCCAAAGGTTAAGGTTGAAGCAGTTGTAGATGATAGTGACGTAGAAAAGATTATTGGATTAATACGTGAAGCGTGTGCTACAGACCATGTAGGAGACGGAAAGATTTTTGTTAAGTCGGTAGAAGACGCAATCCGAATCAGAACAGGTGAAAGAGGAATCAGGGCTCTCTAACCTAAGCGAGGTGTCACATGAAAAAGATAGTTGAAATAGAAGGTGTAAACAAAATATATGGTTCAAATCATGTTGTAAAGGATTTAAACCTTACCGTAAATGAAGGTGAGTTTCTTACACTTCTTGGTTCTTCAGGATGCGGCAAGACTACAACATTAAGAATGATAGCAGGATTTGAGGAGCCTACAAGCGGAACAATAAAAGTTGAAGGCGAATCAATAGAGGAAAAAGAGCCTTTTGAAAGAAATGTAAATACAGTATTTCAGACATATGCATTATTTCCTCATAAGACAATATTTGACAATATTGCTTACGGATTAAAAATGAAAAAAGTACCAAAGGCTGAAATAAAAGAACGTGTTCTTGAAATGATGGAAATGGTGCAGCTTTCAGGCTTTGAAAAAAGATATCCATCGCAGTTATCAGGTGGCCAGAAACAAAGAGTTGCAATCGCAAGAGCACTTATTAACAGACCAAGAGTATTATTGCTTGATGAACCTTTAGGTGCACTTGATTTAAAGCTTAGAAAGCAGATGCAGCTTGAGCTTAAAAGGTTACAGAAAAAGCTGAACATTACATTTATTTATGTTACGCATGATCAGGAAGAGGCACTCACAATGAGTGACAGAATTGCAGTAATGCATGATGGAATAATAGATCAGCTGGCAACACCTACAGAGATATATGAACATCCTGCAACAAGATTTGTTGCAACATTTATAGGTGAAACTAATACATATGATGGATGTGTGACAAGCATAACTGATTCAGTTGCAACAATAACGCTTGAAAACGGTGCGGTAAAAGTTGCATGTGATGATTCGTTTAACATTCTTGAGTATGCAACTGTTTCGGTAAGACCTGAGAAAATGAGATTTTCAAAAACACCTGTTGAAGGATTTGAGCTTGTAGCACAGGTTAAGGATTATGTTTATGTCGGTTCAGTACTTAAGTGTATTGTTTCTCTTCCAAACGGAAATGAGCTTAAAATCGAAAGACTTGCAGGGCAGGAATTACCTGAGATAGGAAGTAGAATTTTCCCTTACTGGAATGTAGATGACGCTGTACTCATCCATAACGACAGCTACAAGATATTTAAAGTTCTTGATGAAATTAAACTCGCATAATTAAATTAGCAATTTGATTATTATTCGGACAGGAAGTGATATTTGTGAAAAACAAAAAATCGAAACATGAGCTTAGAGCCAATACGATACCTGCTCTTTTTACCGTAGGACCG
>JALERT010000211.1 GCA_022764445.1 Lachnospiraceae bacterium
CCTCCACAGCAGAAGAGAAGAATCAGGATAATAAGGCAGCAGCAGTTTCCGCCACCATCACAGCCGCATCCGCCGTCAAAGCCGCCAAAGATACCGCCACTTCCATTTCCACAGCAGCAGCAGAGAAGAAGAAGGATGATTATCCAACTACATCCGTTATCACCTGAACATCCACTGCATCCGCCACAATTTGTTGCTGCTAAATCACTCATAAAATCCTCCATCCTGTCGTTTGTTACGACAGTAAAATTTATTTACACTTCATAATATGCCTATATGCTTGGACAGTTGACAACGAACTATAAATTTTTTAAAATGAAAACGCTTATGGTTACAGTTCATAAATAAAGATGTGCGAATCGATTAATAATATTTTTAAGAAGTCATTAGAATTTAAAAGTATACTTAAATAGTGAATTTAACCAGAGAGCTGTTGGGGCAATACTTAGCTTCCGGATACTAATGAAGGGAGCTGATGCCAATGATTACATATAATGATCTTTTTCAATTTGTAATTATGCTTTGTGCTGTTATAACTCTTGTTATTTACATACAACGCAAAAAGTAGCGCTCCTGTCCTGGTAAGATAAAGCACTACTTTTTATATCAATATTTTACCGGCAGCTAGGTTTCGGCTAGCTAACGGCTCTCTTGTTAAGTTTATTATAGCAAATTTATTGTAATTGTCAAATCATATACTCATCATTTGTGTTTTGGCAAATAAAAGGTTACTGTACACACCTACGGTGCTACAGTAACGATTACAGCCCATTTTAAATACATCTTCGATGCATGGGGCTGTAATCTAGCACAATATAATTATTGGCGCATAGCTTGACAGCAGGTGTCAAGCTTGCGTCTGTACAGTAACAATAAAAGTATATCTATGTAAAATAGATTGGAAAGGACATTTCATGAATAAGGAAAAAAGTATTTTTAGGAATAATATTGTAAAAGCAGTAGTAAGTATTTTCTTGTGTACATCTTTGGTACTTGGAATGACAGGGTGTGGTACGTCATCAGATAAAGAAACAAAAAGCAAAGTGACACCTGACGTTACTTCAGAAAAGAAGGATGACGAAAAGAAATTAACGAAAGAAGATTTTATGATTAAGGCTAACGATTATCTTAAAAAAATGACATTGGAGGAAAAAATCGGGCAGCTTTTTATCGTTAATCTTGAGCAGCTTGATTATGGCAAAGGCAGCTTTTTTGAGTGGCGTAAGTGTACAGAAAAGATGAAAAAGTCAATAGAAAAATATCATCCGGGCGGTGTAATACTTTTTTCACGTAATATAGCAGACAGGAAACAGACCATAAAACTTCTTAGTGATATGCAGGCTTCTTCCGCAATTCCGCTTTTTACGACTGTTGATGAAGAGGGAGGAGACGTAGCACGCATAGCCTCTAATCCTAAGATGAACACGACATCATTTCCTTCAATGGAGCAGATTGGAAAAGAAAAAGACAGTGAATATGTTGGGCAGATGGGTGAAACTATTGCTAATGATATAAAGGGATTAGGATTTAATGTTGATTTTGCACCGGTAGCAGATGTAAAGACAAGTAAGCTTAATCAGGAGATAGGAACACGTTCATTTGGCGATGATCCCGATAAAGTAGCTGATATGGTAGAAGCATTTGTAAGAGGAATGCAGGGGCAGAACATAAGTGCCACGATTAAGCATTTTCCGGGGCAGGGTTCGTCGAAAGGCGATACACATGTAGAAAGTGTCAACATAGACAGCAGTATAACAGCTCTCAGGGATGTTGATTTTGTACCATTCAAGGCTGGAATTGATGCAGATGCTGATTTTACCATGGTATCCCATATATCTGTAAGTAAAGTTACGGAGACTTCACAGCCTGCAAGCATGTCAAAACTTATTATGCAGACAATACTAAGGGAGGAGCTTGGATTTCAGGGAATAATCATAACTGATGCTATGGATATGGCTTCTATTACAGATAATTACACTGCTGCTGAGGCTGCATATGGGGCTATATCAGGAGGAGCTGATATAGTATTAATGCCGACTGATTTTGAGTCAGCCTACAATGAGATTTTATCAAAGGTTAAAGAGGGAAAGATAAGCGAGAAGAGAATAGATGAGTCAGTGCTTAGGATTCTGACAGTTAAATTTTACAGGGGACTTATGGAGTAACATGGTTATAGTTCACATTTGTTATTAGTGAACTGTAACGTTTATCGAAATGTAATTATTAATAGTCGTTACTGTTGCTTGCACAATTTCATATATATTGTTATAATGTAAGTTGTGAATTTGCGTAAGTTTTGTGATAACGGAATAATTTAACTTGACATAACTTATGATAAGAGATCTGGAGGACATGATGAATAACGGTAAAAACCATTGTAAAGAAAGTAATTCATGTAAGGGCGGCAGTTGTGAAGGATGTCTGCTTTCAGGCATCGAAGAGCCAAAGCTTGGAGAAGAGTGCGGTGTGTTTGGAATGTATGATCTGGGAGGAGCCGACGTAGCTTCTTCTATATATTATGGACTATTTGCACTGCAGCACAGAGGTCAGGAAAGCTGCGGTATAGCAGTAAGCAGAACGGATGGACCAAAGCGTAATTCAAATATTTGTAAAGGAATGGGACTCGTTGACAAGGTATTCAGTGCCGAGAAGCTTGAAAGTATGAAAGGCGATATAGGCGTCGGCCATGTAAGATATTCTACGGCAGGAGCCAGTGTTGCAGAGAATACACAGCCTCTTGTATTAAACTACATCAAAGGAACATTGTCACTTGCACACAATGGTAATCTTGTGAATGCAGTTGACTTAAGACGTGAGCTCGAACTTACGGGTGCTATATTCCAGACCAGTATAGATTCGGAGGTTATTGCGTACCTTATTGCAAGGGAAAGACTTGAAACACCTACTGTAGAAGAGGCAGTAAAGAATGCCATGAAGAAGATAAAAGGGGCATACTCTTTAGTTATTGCAAGTCCGCGTAAGCTTATCGGTGTCAGAGATCCTTTTGGATTCAGACCACTATGTATAGGTAAACGTGATGATGCATATATTCTTTCTTCTGAGACATGTGCTCTTGATACGGTTGGGGCAGAGTTTGTAAGAGATGTACTTCCCGGAGAGATAGTTACCATTACTCCTGAGGGACTAAAGTCCGATATGAGTATGGCTACAAAAAAGCCTGCCAGATGTATTTTTGAGTATATTTATTTTGCAAGACCTGACAGTTATATAGATGGTATATGTGTTCACAGTTCAAGACTTACGGCAGGAAAGATCCTTGCACAGACACATCCTGTGGAAGCAGATATAGTTGTAGGTGTACCAGAGTCAGGTAATGCTGCTGCAATGGGATATGCCATAGAGTCAGGTATTCCATACGGAACGGCATTTATCAAGAACAGTTATGTCGGAAGAACATTTATTAAGCCTAAGCAGTCAGCGAGAGAATCAAGTGTAAGGGTTAAGTTAAATGTTTTAAAAGAAGTTGTTCGCGGTAAAAGAGTTGTCATGATAGATGATTCTATAGTAAGAGGAACTACAAGTGCACGTATTGTTAAGATGTTAAAAGAGGCAGGTGCGTCAGAGGTTCATGTACGTATAAGTTCACCTCCATTTTTATATCCATGTTATTTTGGTACAGATGTACCATCAAGTGACCAGCTTATCGCCTATAATCATTCAGTTGATGAGATATGTGAGATGCTTGGGGCAGATTCCCTCGGTTATCTTGATTTAGACAGATTAAGTGAGCTTATCGGTGGAGACGACGGATATTGTCATGCATGCTTCTCTGGAGATTACCCTGTGGCACCGCCTGAAGAAGACATACGTGGAGACTACGAACATTAGTTGTCAGAAGAAGGGACCCGCCGCAGACGGGAAGATTTCTAAGTTAAATAAAAAAGAAAGGAAAAATACAGATGAGTAACGACAAATATACAAGCCCGCTTTCAGAGCGTTATGCAAGTAAAGAGATGCAGTACATTTTTTCACCAGACAAGAAATTCAAGACATGGAGAAAACTTTGGATTGCTTTAGCCGAGGCAGAAAATGAACTTGGTCTTAAGAATGAAAAAGGAGAGCCGGCTGTAACTCAGGAACAGATTGACGAGCTTAAAGCCCATGCTGAAGATATAAACTATGATGTTGCGAAAGAGAGAGAGAAAGTTGTGAGACATGATGTAATGTCCCATGTCTATGCATACGGACAGCAGTGTCCAAAGGCAGCAGGTATAATTCATCTCGGTGCTACATCATGTTACGTAGGTGATAATACTGATGTTATAGTAATGACAGAAGCATTAAGGCTTGTACGTAAGAAACTTATCAATGTTATTGATGAACTTGCTAAGTTTGCAGATAAGTATAAAGATCTTCCAACACTTGCATTTACACATTTCCAGCCTGCACAGCCTACGACAGTAGGTAAACGTGCTACACTCTGGCTTCAGGAATTTGTTATGGATCTTGACGATTTGGAATATGTCCTTTCCACGATGAAACTTCTTGGATCAAAGGGAACTACAGGAACACAGGCAAGCTTTATGGAGCTTTTTGACGGAGATGAAGAAAAAGTTAAGCAGCTTGATAAACTCATTGCGTCAAAGATGGGATTTGAAAAATGTTTCCCTGTATCAGGTCAGACATATTCACGTAAGCTTGATACACGTGTAGCAAATGTACTTGCAGGAATTGCAGCAAGTGCCCATAAATTCTCCAATGATATCCGTCTTCTTCAGCATTTGAAAGAAATCGAAGAGCCTTTTGAGAAGAATCAGATAGGTTCATCTGCTATGGCATATAAGAGAAATCCTATGCGTAGTGAGCGTATAGCATCACTTTCAAGATACGTTATGTCTGATGTAACCAATACAATGTTTACATCAGCATGCCAGTGGTTTGAGCGTACACTTGATGATTCAGCTAATAAGCGCATAAGTATTCCTGAAGCGTTCCTCGCTGTAGATGGTATACTCGATCTTCTTTTAAATGTAGTAGATGGCCTTGTTGTATATGATAAGGTTATTGAAAAACACCTTATGTCAGAACTTCCATTTATGGCTACAGAGAATATAATGATGGATTCTGTAAAGGCAGGAGGCAACAGACAGGAGCTTCATGAAGAAATAAGAGAACTTTCTATGAAAGCTGGCGAGAATGTAAAGAAATATGGTAAGGATAACAATCTTCTTGAACTAATCGCAGAGGATGATAAATTCCCTATAGGACTCGAAGAACTTGAAGCAACAATGGATCCTTCTAAGTATACAGGACGTTCTTCTTCACAGGTTACAGAGTTCTTAAATGAAGTTGTGAATCCTATACTTGAAGCCAATAAAGATATACTTGGTGTTAAAGCAGAGATTAATGTATAATATACAATTTATGGGATGAGATGTAGTAAAAACTGATAATTTATTTATGATTTAAGGCAGAACGGGGGGACTTATGGCAGGAAAAAGAATATTAACTACAAGAGCTTTGGCAAATATGATTACATCTGATGATGTATATACATCTGATGATAAGCTTGTTATTCCGGCAGAGACAGTGATTACGGATGATATAATAGCTGCTCTTAAAGAATATTCAATATTTGCGATAAGAGTTAAAGTCGGTGAAGATGGTCAGACACCGATTATGTATGGGGAAACTGATACTTCAGAAGAGGCAGATGATAAAATTGAAGAATCTATTAGTGGTGAAAAAGAAGCTGATAATGAAGCCGATGAAGAAGAGCCACTAGATGAAGAAGATGAACAGCTGAATGAAGAAGATATTAATAAAATAATTGATATCCTTAATAGTTCAAATGGCCAGAATGAGGTTGACACAATAATGCAGTTAGGTGGACTTACTGAAAATCATTCCGAAGAGTCACCTAAAGACAATGGCTATATTCGTACACAGGATACAGAAGAGTTTAAGGTATTTAATAAAGTATATCTTGACAGTATAGATTCTTTGAAAGATACGTTTAATAACGTTGTCATGAAGAATGAGGAGATAGACAAAGATGCAATACTGAAAGATGTGCAGAATGTCGTATCAAAGAGCCGCAACAGCATTCACATAATTGATATGCTGCAGTGTATGAGAGGGTATAATGATGTAACATACGTTCATTCTATGAATGTTGCACTTTTAAGTAACATGATAGGAAGAATAATTTACCCTGATATAAGGGATGAAGAACTTGATGTTCTTACGCTTGCCGGACTTTTACATGATATCGGTAAAATGATGATACCTGATGAGATTATCAATAAAAAAGGACGTCTTACTGAATCTGAGTATAATATTGTGAAGACACATGTACTTCATGGCAATAATATACTTAAGAATCTTAATCTTGATCCACGTATCGCAGAGGTAGCAATGCGCCATCATGAAAGATGTGACGGAAGTGGTTATCCGGGTGGATACAGGAGAGAACAGACAGAGCCTTTTGCAAGAATAGTCGCTATTGCAGATACTTATGATGCTATGACATCAGACAGAGTATACAGACCTGCTATATGTCCTTTTGATGTTATTCACATGTTTGAAAGGGAAGGTATTATCAAATATGATACAGAATATCTTCTTCCGTTTTTGGAAAAGGCAGTGCAGGCTTATATTAATGCAGACGTTAAGCTTACAACTGATGAAATAGGCAGGGTAATAATGATTAATCAGAACAGATTCTCAAGACCTGTCGTAAAGGTAGGAAATGAATTTTACGATTTATCAGAGAAAGAAAATGCTGGTATTAGTATTGACAAGGTAATTATGTAACAAACATATAAATAAAGTGTCGTATAAACGACAGAATGGAGGAAATTATGGTAACAGCAATCGTTGGTGCAAACTGGGGAGACGAAGGTAAGGGTAAGATTACCGATATGCTTGGTGAAGAGTCAGACATCATTGTACGTTTTCAGGGTGGAAGCAATGCAGGACATACAATTATAAATGATTATGGTAAGTTCGCTCTTCATCTGCTCCCATCAGGTGTATTTTATAATCATACAACAAGTATTATAGGTAATGGTGTTGCACTTAATATCCCTTATCTCTTTAACGAGATTAAAAGCATTGTTGACAGGGGTGTGCCTGAGCCAAAGATTTTAGTGTCTGACAGAGCACAGATTCTTATGCCATATCATGTAGCATTTGATGAGTATGAAGAAGAAAGACTTGGAAAGAAGTCATTCGGTTCAACAAAATCAGGTATTGCTCCATTCTATTCTGATAAATACGCTAAGATTGGTATCCAGGTATCAGAACTTTTCCAGGATGATGATGCCTTAAGAGAAAAGATTTCAAGAATTTGTGACCAGAAGAATGTAATACTTAAATATCTTTACAATAAGCCAGAACTTGATCAGGAAGAACTTCTTAATACACTTCATGAGTATCGTGATATGGTAGCACCTTATGTATGTGATGTATCAGCATATCTCCGTAAGGCAATAAAAGAAGGAAAGAATATACTTCTTGAAGGTCAGCTTGGTTCTCTTAAAGATCCTGATCATGGTATCTACCCAATGGTTACATCTTCTTCAACACTTGCAGCGTATGGTGCCATAGGCGCAGGTATACCTCCATATGAAATAAAGAGAATCGTGGCTGTAGTAAAGGCATACTCAAGTGCAGTAGGTGCCGGTGAATTTGTCAGCGAGATTCATGATGAGACAGAAGCAGAAGAACTTCGTAAGCGTGGTGGAGATGGCGGAGAATACGGTGCAACAACAGGTCGTCCACGTCGTATGGGATGGTTTGATGCTGTTGCCACACGTTACGGCTGTGAGATTCAGGGTGCTACAGAAGTTGTACTTACAGTACTTGATTGTCTCGGATACCTTAAGGAAATCCCTGTATGTGTAGGATATGAGATTGATGGTGAAGTTGTTAAAGACTTCCCTGTAACATCTAAACTTGCTAAGGCAAAGCCTGTATATGAAGTACTTCCAGGTTGGGAATGTGATATACGTGGTATAAAAGAGTATGACAAACTCCCTGAGAATTGCCGTAAGTACATTGAATTTATCGAGAAAGAAATAGGAGTACCAATTAAGATGGTATCTAATGGTCCTAAGAGAGATGAGATAATCCATCGTTTATAAGAATCCGTCGATACCGGTTATAAAACGGGGTTAAGCGCGTTATACGCTTAGCCCCTTTATACGATAAAGATTATATTAAAGGTAAGGCGGTTAGTGATATTAAACTTAGGTGTAAAAAGCAGGATGAAATGAGGTCATTTTATGAAGTATAGCGAAAGTGAAATCGACAAAAAAATAAAAAATATATCTTCATCAAAGAGCAGGAATATCAATAAGGCAATAATGTATCTGAAATTTTTTGGTGTGACGGTTATTATTGTAATGGTTCTGACAGTGTGTTTTGGTATAGCCGGAGCCATGAGAGGACTTATTGACAGTGCACCTGAGTTAAATGAATTAGACCTTATGCCGTACGGACTTACAACTAACATTTATGACAGTGACGGCAAAAAGATACAGGAAATCACAAGTTTTGACACCAGAAAAGAATATATTAAAAGCCAGGAAATCCCTAAAAATGTTAAAAATGCATTTATTGCAGCAGAAGATCCGAGATTTTATGAGCATAAGGGTATAGATTTAAAAGCTCTTATGAAAGCCGTTTATTCAGGAATAACCAATAAAGAGATAAAAGATGATACGTCTTATACAATAACCCAGAAGCTTCTCAAAAACCAGCTTTTTGGCGGGGGTGAGGAAAAAACATTTTTTGCAAGATTTTCGAAGAAAATTCAGGAAGAGTGTATTGTTATAGAATTTGAAAATAAGGTGGATAAAGATAAAATACTTGAATATTATCTTAATACGATTATACTTGCAAAAAATACAGTAGGTGTGGAGTCTGCCAGCAGATGGTATTTTGATAAAGGTGTATCAGAATTAAATTTATCGGAGGCAGCAGTTCTTGCCGCTATTGGTGGAAGTCCTTCAAAGTGCGATCCTGTAAACAATCAGGAAGAAAACTCCCAGAGAAGAAAAACAGTTTTGAAAAGTATGCTTGATGAGGGGTATATAAAAGAGGATGAATACGAAGATGCTCTGGGAGATGATGTATATGAGCGTATAAAGAAAATAAATGAAGGTAAAATTACAAAGAATAAAATAGATAATTCATATTATGTGGATGCAGTCATTGAAAATGTAGTTGATGACCTTATGGATAAACTGGGATATTCAGAAACTCAGGCATATAATGCAATATATCGTGGTGGGCTTAAAATTTATACATGTATGGACAGCGGTATACAGTCAATATGTGATGATGTTATAAATGATGATAAATATTATCCTGATGATTCTAAGGAATATCTTTCATATCATCTTACAATTGAAAATTCGGTGGGTGATCAAAAGGAATATTCCGAGAAGGATATTAAGACATTTATTGCTGATAACAGGGACGGTAATGATACTGTATATTATAATGACAGAAATGAAGCACTAAACGATATAGAGTCTTTTAAGAAAGAAATTGTACTTAGTACAGATAAAATTACAGATGAGGATATAAAATTTATAAAGCAGCCTCAGGCTTCATTTGTTATCATGGAGCAGGATACAGGGAAAGTAGCGGCTATAGTCGGAGGAAGAGAGAGTAAAAGTTCAGCTGCTGACAGTAAAAGTAAAGCTGCTGATGGTAATAGTGAAGATTTTGATGATAATCGTGCGGTAAAAGCCAAAAGGCAGCCTGGTACAGTATTTAGTATTCTTTCAACATATCTTCCAGCATTAGATACATGTGGAATTACACTTTCAAATGTGGAAGATGATGCACCTTACCATTTCCCTGGAACGACAGATTATATAAAAAAATGGGATGGCTCGGATTATAAAGGTTTAACCAATATAAGAGATGCCATAATTAATTCGGATAATATAGTTTCGGTTAAAACATTGGAAAAAGTATCCACACAGACAGGGTACGATTATCTTATGGATCTTGGATTTTCTACGCTCGTAGATATCAGACAGGATGAAAACGGAGAAACTAAATCAGACAGACAGTTTCCTCTTGCTTATGGAAAGATTACTGATGGTGTAACCAATCTTGAACTTACTGCCGCCTATGCAGGTATTGCCGGTGGCGGTCAATATATCAAACCTTCATTTTATACAAAGGTTGTTGATAAAAGAGGTAATCTGATTATATATAATGAACCTGAGAAAAAACGTATAATGAAGGAAACAACATCATGGCTTCTTACGGATACAATGAGGGATGTTATAAATAGTGAGGAATGTAAGGATGCAAAATTTACAGATATCGGTATGAGTCAGGCTGGAAAGGAAGGCATTACAGAGAATAATACTGACTGTTGGTTTGAAGGTTTTACACCATATTATACTGCAGGAATATGGACAGGTTACGACAGTATGAAATCCGGCAGCACAAAATTTTCAGGTATGAGAATGTGGAAAGACATAATGGAAAAAGTTCATAAGTACAAGGAACTTTCAGAAAAAGATTTCGATAAACCATCTGATATTGTATCATGTGATATCTGTACAAAATGTGGTCTTAAAGCAATGAAGGGATTGTGCGATAAGGCAGAAGATGGTGATGACATAAGAACAGAGTACTTTGCAGAGGGAACTGCGCCGAAGGAATACTGTAAATGCCATATAAGATATAAAGATACGGAAAGCGGCAAAAAAAAGATATTGCTTCAGAAAGACGAGTCGGGATATAAGTCGAAGACAAAAGATACGCCGTATATAATACCTAAGTGATTATTGATGAAGGAGCCTCGCATTAATGAATGAAAATTCGTGAAGCGACAGCCCCTTCTATTTTTTAACTAAACTTAGGAAAATCAACATGTCCCTGCATCCATATAATACCCTTGAAGCGGCGTCCAATCATTGGCTCGCCCAAAAGGTCTTTTTTATTGATGCATACGGTAATCACAAGACCATTACAATTTATAAGAAGCTCATATACTTCCTCATTGGTATATGAATTTGTAACGCATGTCCAATTAATTATAGTACCAACTATCGAATAATTATCAGACTCAGAGCCATACGGTATGAAAGTTGATTCAACGATACTGTAAAGGTCTTCGTGCATTATTCTTTTGCTGAGTTTGGTAGTAAGGTCGATTTCATCTATAGTCAGGCTGTCTATTGCATCCTGATCACCATTCTTTGCCTGTGCGATAAGGCGTTTTTTGATATAAGTTTCATAATTTCTTTTCATTTTAGTTTCTTCAGGCGTGTTGATTCCCAGTATAATACATCCTTCAAGCGAAAGACCTGAAAGAGAAAGTCTTGATTTATAAGGTGTGTTATCCTTAAGCTTAAGCTGTATATAGTCAACTGCATTCTGCAGGTAAAATATCATGGATATCCCAAGCCTTATATCATCACACATACCTGTATAAGCATTTGTATCTACTCGTTTATTAAAAGAAATATCCTCCTGGGATGTAATAACCGTACTTTCAAGATAAGGATAGTAGTGGTCAAGATGGAAAAATCCGAGTTTGTCATATTCACCGCGGATGGTGATTCCTATGCGGCGGGCAAATTCCATGCTCATCTCAGTGTATGTTGTTTCTTCATCTAAAGTAGCTTTTCTCTTTGTATTTGGTTTATCCATTATAATACCAAGAAGTTTATCAAGATCCTGTCTTGTATTGATATTACTAAAGCCGACAGCTCTTAAAAAGCGGTGCATATAATCACCTCCGGTTCTTTATTTAAAATTTATTGTGAACTGCAACAAATATAATACTATGCCTTGTGCTTTCATGCAAGCAAAAGGTGTTGTAATTAAAAGATATTTCATATATAATGTGAAGTTAGCGAGAGATTTACTTAAATAATAGGATTATGAGGTGGATATGAGTAAAATAGCAGTAATTACAGATAGCAATAGCGGTATTACATTTGAAGAAGCTAAGGAGCTTGGAGTAAAAGTGGTACCAATGCCATTTCTTATAAATGGTGAGACATATTTTGAGGAGATAAGTCTTAGTCAGGAAGAATTTTATAAGCATCTTGGCGACAATGTAGACATTTCTACATCACAGCCTTCACCTGAGGATGTGATGAAGGTATGGGAGGAAGCTTTAGAGGAAGCAGACAGTGTTGTGTATATACCTATGTCAAGTGGTCTTTCAGGCTCATGCCAGACGGCAGTTATGCTTTCAGAGGAGTATGACGGACGTGTGCAGGTCGTTGACAACCAGCGTATATCAGTTACCCAGAGACAGTCAGTGCTTGATGCACTTGAGCTTGCTAATGCAGGCTGGGAGGCTTCTGATATAAAGGAATATCTTGAAAAGGTTAAGCTTGAATCAAGTATTTACATCATGCTTGATACGCTTAAGTATCTTCGTAAGGGCGGAAGAATAACACCGGCAGCAGCGGCTCTTGGTTCAGCCCTCAGACTTAAGCCTGTGCTTCAGATACAGGGAGATAAACTTGATGCATTCACTATAGCCCGCACTAAAAAGCAGGGACTTAATAAGATGATTCAGGCTATGGAAGATGATATAAATAACCGCTTTGGCGGTATGGACAATATCGACAATATTCATCTTGCCGTAGCTCATACACAGAATGAAGAGGCAGCACTGGAGTTAAAGAAGACAGTGATGGATAAATTCGGGGTATCGCATGTGGATTTATATCCCCTTTCCCTTAGTGTGTCCTGCCATATAGGACCCGGAAGTCTTGCGATAGCATGCTCAAAGGCAATAGATATTTAAAGTATCGCCGTATCATTTTTGATGGTATGTACTATAGGAAAATGATATGGCGATTTTGTTAATTTAATTTTTACCTATAGGAAACTCTTTATTATAAAATTTTTAAATAAAATGTTCTCTGAGAGAACATTAAAAAGAAAAGGAGATTATCATGGGATACATAGATGAATTAGGAATCAAAGCAAAAGAAGCAAAAAGGAGTATAGCATCTGCGGGAACAACAAAGAAGGATGAAATACTTAAGAAGATAGCAGAAGTATTAAGAGCCAATGTAAACATCATTCTTGAAGAAAATGCCAGAGATATAGCTGCTGCAAAGGATAATGGCATATCAGAAGCTATGACAGACAGGTTAAGACTTACAAAAGAACGTATAGACGGAATAGCAGATGCATGTATACAGCTTACATCACTTAAAGATCCTGTCGGTGAGGTAATAGAAGGATTTACACGTCCTAACGGTATGAAGATAACTAAAGTCAGAGTGCCTATGGGTGTTATCGGAATTATATTTGAATCACGTCCCAATGTAACGGTTGATGCAGCCACACTTTGTATAAAGAGTGGTAATGCAGCTATATTGAGAGGTGGAAAGGAAGCGATTAATTCCAATAAAATCCTTATGAAGCTTATGCAGGATGCCGTAGAAGAATGTGGATTTAAAAGAGAGATAATCCAGCTTGTACAGGATACATCAAGAGAAGTTTCTACAGAAATGATGAAAGCAAATGATTACATAGATGTCCTTATACCACGTGGAGGTAAAGGCCTTATAAAGGCTGTGGTACAGAATGCGACTGTGCCTGTCATAGAGACAGGAAGCGGAAATTGTCACATATACATTGATGAGAGCGCTGATATAGAAATGGCTCTTAATATCACAGATAATGGCAAGACACAGCGCCCAAGTGTATGTAATGCATTGGAGACATGTCTTGTACATAAGTCTGTAGCTGAAAAATTCCTTCCTCTTCTCAAGGAAAGATTTGCAAGCCACAATGTAGAGATAAGAGGATGTAAAGAGACAAAGCGTATACTCGGAGATTGTGTAATAGATGCAAATGACGAAGATTATGCTACAGAGTATAATGACTACATTATGTCGATAAAGGTCGTAGACAGTATAGATGAAGCTATATCACATATACAGAAGTATTCAACAGGCCATTCAGAATGTATCGTGACAGAATCGCTTAAGGCGTCTGAGAAGTTCCAGAAGGAAGTTGATTCTGCCTGCGTATATGTAAACTGCTCGACAAGATTTACAGATGGCGGAGAGTTTGGATTTGGTGCAGAGATTGGGATATCAACACAGAGACTTCATGCAAGAGGACCTATGGGACTTCGTGAGATGACTACTATGAAATACCTTATAACAGGTGACGGACAGATAAGGGAGTAGACTTGTTATTACTGTAACACCATAGGAGTGTATAGTAACAAGTTGTAGGACTAAAAAGAATGTCATAACAGGAGGTACGATATGAGCTTAAATACAACACCACAGGGAGACAGAGTACAGATTGCCATATATGGAAGAAGAAATGCAGGTAAGTCAAGTGTTATAAATGCCATTACAGGTCAGGACATTGCGATAGTATCCGATGTAAAAGGTACGACGACAGATCCGGTATCTAAAGCTATGGAAATTCTTCCTATAGGACCATGTATGTTTATAGACACACCGGGGCTTGATGATGAAGGTGAGCTTGGAGCTAAGCGTGTAGAGAAGGCTATGCAGGTTCTCAATAAGACCGATATCGCACTTATAGTAATCGACATATCTTCTCTTACTGATGAAGATATAGAAAAGGGCAGGGGGATACCTGATAAAGAGCTTGATATAATATCAGTAGTTGAGGAAAAGAAGATACCATATATCATCGTACTTAATAAAGCTGACCTTATAGATGACATAAAGGCAGAAACGATTCGCAATAAGATAGTTGAAAAGAATCCTACGATACCTGTCAATGTAGTAAGTACAACTGATAAGACCGGTCTTGAAGAACTTAAGGATGCACTTATCTCACAGGCTCCTGACACCGATCTTAAGCTCCATATAATCGGAGATCTTGTTGAAAAGAATGATATTGTTGTTCTTGTAGTTCCTGTTGATTCGGCTGCACCAAAGGGAAGACTTATAATGCCACAGCAGCAGGTTATAAGGGACCTTCTTGACAATCAGGCTGTAGCAGTAGTTACACAGGTGCCTGAGCTTTCAGACACTCTTAAGAAGCTTGAAGGAAGTGTCAGGATGGTTGTCACTGACTCACAGGCATTTGGTGAAGTATCGGCTATAGTTCCTGAGAACATTCCACTCACATCATTTTCAATTCTTTTTGCAAGACATAAAGGCAATCTTGCAAAGCTTGTCGATGGAGTAAAGGCGGTAGATAAATTAAAAGACGGTGACAAGGTTCTTATAGCAGAAGGGTGTACACACAGAAGACAGTGTGACGATATAGGTACAGTGAAGATACCACGATGGCTTAATGAACGCTCAGGAAAGAAGCTTCAGATAGAGACATGCAGCGGGACACAGTTCCCGGCAGACCTTTCACCATATGCTCTTATCATACACTGCGGCGGCTGTACGCTTCATGAAAAAGAGATGAAGCACAGGATATACCGTGCAGAAAAGCAGGGAGTTCCTATAGTTAATTATGGTATTTTTATATCATACATTAAGGGGATTCTTGAAAGAAGCATAGAAGTTTTTAAAGAAGATTTAAAAGACTGATATTTTCCGGGTATTATAGATGATTTTTGGGGGATAAGATGGAGTTATTAATAGAAAAAATAGAAAAGGGATTTGATGAGAAAAAAGTATTAAAAGGTGGTTCATTCGTATTTGAGAAAGGTAAAATTTATGGCCTTCTGGGACGTAATGGAGCAGGTAAGACAACACTTTTTAACTGTATAAGCGGTGAGATGGAGTATGACGGAGGAAGTGTAAAACTTGTAGATGATGGAAAAGAATATCCTTTAGAATACGAGCAGATAGGATATGCATTTTCAACACCGATACTTCCGGAATTTCTGACAGGTTATGAGTTTATTAAATTTTTTATCGATATCAATAAAAAGAGAATAGATAATCTTAAGTCTGTTGAAGAGTACGCAGATATGGTATGTCTTGCAAGAGATGATCTTGACAGACTTATAAAAGGATATTCACATGGTATGAAGAATAAACTTCAGATGCTTTGTATGCTTATATCAAAGCCCCCTGTTATTCTTCTAGACGAGCCGCTTACTTCTCTAGATGTGGTAGCAGCACATGAGATGAAGGAACTTCTTAAGTCTATGAAAAAAGATCATATAATCATTTTTTCTACTCATATTTTACAGCTTGCAAGGGACCTTTGTGATGATATAGTTTTACTTCACAGAGGTGTTCTGGAAGGAGTAGATGAGGCTACATATCACAGCAAAGATTTTGAAGATAAACTTATGGTCATGCTTTCAGAGGATGACGGAAGTGATAATGAAGTGGCATTTAACAATGCAGACCAGTATAATAATACAGTGTCAGGTGGCAGTTCAGAGCAGTATAACAACACAGTATCTGATGAAAATATATCAGAGGAAAATGAAGAAGAAACTGATATTGATCCATATGAGTTTTAACATTGTTTAACTTATGTATAAAACTTAAGCAGTAATTATTTCAAGCAGTAATTATATGTTGTCTCGGAGTATCTTTATGCTTTAAGAGAAACTCCGAGAGAACATAATATTTAGAACGGAGGAAATAATATATGGAAACATTATATCAGGAGTTTCAGATATCCCTGACTGAGAAAATCAACAGGATAATTTACACACTTATGAATCTTAAGTTTATAGGTGAACGTATTCCGTCAGAATGGTATGCAAGAACAGGTTTAAAGCGTGGTATCGGTGTTATTGCTGTTATATTGTCCATTATAAAGGATATAATATTTAAAGGATTTTACTTTGCGCTTGTTATATTTACACCAATCGTAATAT
>JALERT010000007.1 GCA_022764445.1 Lachnospiraceae bacterium
TGTTTATATAGTTTGCCTCATCAATAATAATAACAGGTGTTTTTCGCTTCTCAACAGCAAGTCTTGTTACTTCTTCCTGGATTATCCGAAAGTTTATATGTTTTTTGGAAGAAGGTTCAGCACCAAGTTCACTGACAAGATGGACCTATGTCAAGACTTTGGACACAAAAAGTTGAACTTTTCTCTCCCTACTTAATCGCAAGGAGAGATGTTTCTTATGCTGCCAGAGCCTCATCTTCAACCTGTTGTGGTGTCTTGTAATCAAGAGCACTATGGCGCCTTTTTCGGTTGTAGAAAGACTCTATATATTCAAAGAGTGCAGTTTGTGCCTCCTCAAATGTGTGGTAAGTGGTAGTGTAGACTTCTTCCTTCTTGAGTACTGAATGGAAGGACTCTATACATGCATTATCATAGGGATTTCCTTTTCTACTAAAAGAATGAATTATCCCTTGATTCTGTAAATACTTTTCAAATTCCTCACTGGTATATTGGCTGCCAAGATCACTATGAAGAATAATTCTTTTAGTATCTGGTATGTTTATGCAAGCATTTTTGACAGCCTTTGTAGCAAGCTCTGCAGTTATATTTTTACCATAGGCCCATCCTATTATTTTGCGATCATATAAATCCATTACTGATGCTAGATAGGTCCAACCTTCATTAACTACATGTATGTATGTTATGTCTGTTACAAGCTTTTTGAATACTGTTTCAGCCTCAAAATCTCGATTAAGGATATTTTCCTTGTCATCAGGAACAGTGCCTTGATTCTTTTGGTATTGATACTTTTTGACAACAATGCTCTTTATCTCAAGCTTTTTCATATGACGCTGAACCCTTTTAATAGAGCAAGGAATATTTCTATCATTAAGCTCTCGATGGATTTTAATTGCTCCGTAGCGTTTTTTATATTCATTATAAATAGATAAGACTTCTTCGCTGAATCTATTGTATTCTTGTTCACGTCTAGAAGGAACATGGTTGATAGCAGCGTAATAAGTGCTACGAGGAAATTTAAGTGCAGAGCACATTTGTTTAACAGTATATTTATCTAAGTTAGCCTGAATAAAGGACACGTATTCAGCTATTGATTTTTTGCGAATATGGCAGTAGCTTTTTTTAATATTTCGTTTTCAATCTCAAGCTCCTTCATTTTCTTTTGAAGTGCTTTGTACTCCTTTAATGAAATAGTCTCGGTATCGGAAACTGCAACAGGTGCCAGATTTTTAATCCATGTAGATACAGTGCCTTTTGGAATGCCATATTCGTTGCTTAATTCAGTTACGCCTTTGCCAGCTTGGCAGTGCAGATCAACAATCTGCTGCTTAAATTCTGGTGTATAAGATTTTTGATTTTTAGCCATTGTGTTGAACTCCTTTTTATTAAGTATAAATTGTTCAACATTTCGTGTCCATAGTTATATACTAACACCAGATATGTAAAACTCTTCCAATGCCACGCAAACCAAAAAAGGAGTTTGAGAACCTTGTAAGTTTGTAGATATGTAAAACTGGCATTATCGGTCTTAAGATTCTCAATATGTTTGAGAACCTTGCAAGTTTGGTTATAAAACTCCTTTAGAAAAATGTAAAATACATCAAAAAGTCCTTTGTAAAAATGTCGTATGCACAATTAAAGTCCTTCAGAAAAGTGTGAATGATTATTGAAAAATTACGCAAAATAGCGTATTATAATATAAATTTGATTATATGAAAAGGAAGAGGACATATGTATCGTAAATTAATGGATGAGTTAAAGAGCTGGAAAGAAGATCCTTATCGAAAACCAATGATCATCAGAGGTGCAAGACAGGTTGGAAAAACATGGCTGATGAAGGAGTTTGGACGTCTTTATTATGAGAAATGTGTATATATTTCTATGGACGAGAATGAGATTATGGAAGGTGTTTTCCGGGATGCATTTGATATAAAAAGAATTGTTTCAGCATTGGAGATTGAAGCCGGATATAAGATTGAACCTGAGAATACACTTATTATTTTTGATGAAATTCAAGAAATACCACGTGCTTTGAAATCGTTAAAGTATTTCTATGAGAATGCGCCAGAGTATAATATTATAGCTGCCGGGTCACTTTTAGGTGTTGCGTTACATGAAGGAACTTCATTCCCGGTGGGAAAGGTAGATTTTTGTGATTTATATCCGTTGGATTATAAGGAATTTATGCTGGCCTGTGGAGAAGAGCAATTGGTACAATTACTGGCTGGAAATGATACACAGTTAATAACGAGTTTCAAAAATCGATATATAGATTATCTGAAGTTATACTATTACATTGGCGGTATGCCGGAAGTGGTTTTAAGATATGTTGAAACAAAGGATTTGACGATTGTTCGTAAAACGCAGAATAAACTATTAAATGCATATGAAAATGATTTTTCAAAACATGCACCGGTAGAGATTGTTACAAGAATAAAGATGCTTTGGAATTCTATTCCTGCCCAGTTGGCAAAAGAAAATAAAAAATTTATTTATGGTTTAATTCGGGAAGGAGCACGGGCTAAAGAGTATGAGGTGGCGATAACCTGGCTGATTGACAGTGGTTTAGTGTATAGGGTTAATCGGATTAAAAAACCGGATTTTCCACTGAGAGCATATCAGGATTTTTGTGCATTTAAGTTATTTGTTGTTGATGTTGGACTTCTAGGTGCAATGTGTAAGTTATCTGCCAAGATTCTGCTTAATAAGAATGTCTTATTTGAGGAATTTAAGGGAGCTTTGACAGAGCAATATGTTTTACAGCAGTTGATGGTGAATCCGGAGAATGATGTCTTTTACTGGTCGGCAGATAATGCAACGGCAGAATTAGATTTTATTGTACAGAAAGAGGAAAATATTATTCCAATAGAGGTAAAGGCAGAGGAGAATCTGCAGGCAAAAAGTCTTAAGGTATTCTGTAATAAATATGAAGTAGGATGTGGTGTACGTATTTCTATGTCAGATTATCGTGAACAGGACTGGATGATAAATGTGCCATTATATAATATAAACAGAATATATGATATAAAATGACACGATCTGTCTGATTAAGAGTTAGGTGCGAACTGTAATGATTAGGCTACACAAAATATCTATTAGTCATCTTATGTGGCATCTGGAAATGATTTTGTTACCTTTTCCGATATTTGACTTACAATATCACGTATAGATAATTCATTACAATCAATTGTAATATCTGAATATTTTTCATAAAGAGGGGCACGTTCTTCGTAAAGAGAAGAAAGAGTTTGTCCTTTTTTTATGGAAACACCGCGTTCATTAAGATCGCCAAGTCTGTTTTCTATTTCATCATATGGAAGTTTAAGATATACTACCTGACCGATGGATTTAAAGTGTTCCATTGCTTCTTTTCCATATACAGCACTTCCACCGGTAGCTATTACAGAGTTTTTGACATTAATTTTAGAATTAACTTCATTTTCGATTTCATTAAAACCATCTATACCGAATTTTGTAATTAATTCATGAAGAAGCATCCCTTTTTCGTCCTGAATTACGATGTCTGAATCAATAAATGTATAACCAAGTTTTTTGGCGAGAACTACGCCAACGGTACTTTTTCCGGCACCTGGCATGCCAATTAGAATTATGTTGTTATTCATATTTTTAGTCTTCCTTTTATATATGTAATTTAATTTGTTAAAATATCTGTATTGAAATAACAGGATATAATAAATAATCTTATTAATTGTATGGAAAATATTATAAAAGTTATAATTGAGATCTGTCAAGTTACGTGTAATGTTACTGTACATACCTACGGTGCTACAGTAACGATTACAGCTCATTTTAAATGCATCTTTATAGTAGCAGGCACAATTTAATAAAAGCTATGCTTGTGTGTGCCTGCGTAGGTCATAAGAAATCTTCCCATCTTTGATAGGTCTCTTCTTATGACAAATTAATGCATGGGGCTGTAATCTGGCACAATATAATTATTGGTGCATAGCTTGACAGCAGGTGTCAAGCTTGCGTCTGTACAGTAACCTATCTGTTACTTATATGGTTGAACTGTTGTTACTGCTACTTGCAAATAACAGACTACTATAGTAAAATAGAAATAACGTAAAGCTGTATCGTGTTACAGAGGATGGAGGTATTTATGGATACAAATATTTTATTGGAAAGCGGAACAAATGAACTGGAAATACTTGAGTTTAAAGTTAGCGGAAATTATTATGGGATAAATGTAGCTAAGGTTAAGGAGATAATGAAGTATCAGAGTCTTACTCCTATACCAAATGGTCATCCAAACCTTGAGGGAGCATTTAATACGCGTGGGGAGACAATTTCAATTATTAATTTAGCAAAGTGCCTTGGTATGAAAGAAGAAAATGATCCGGATAAAGATATGTTCCTTTTGACGGGATTTAATAATTTATCATCAGGTTTCCATGTAAATGAGGTCGTTGGTATACATAGAGTGAACTGGTCACAGATAATTAAGCCGGATTCAATGATAAGT
>JALERT010000061.1 GCA_022764445.1 Lachnospiraceae bacterium
TGTAGAGGTTATGGTAAACCGTCATCCTAAGTTTGAGCGTCATGACAGGGATATTTATTCTACTGAACCGATTTCATTTGCACAGGCAGCACTTGGTGGTGATGTCCGAATAAAGACAATCGATGGAGAAGTAATATATACAGTTAAACCGGGAACCCAGACTGATACAAGGGTACGTCTTCGCAATAAAGGTGTACCATCACTTCGTAATAAACAGGTACGAGGAGATCATTATGTTACTCTCGTAGTTTCTGTTCCTACCAACATGACATCTGAGCAGAAAGAACTTCTTAAGAAGTATGATGAAGCTATGACCGGGGAAAAATCATCATCCGATAATGAAAAAGAAGAATCAGGAAGTACAAAGAGTAAGAAAAAGGGCTTCAAACATAAAAAATAATATAAAAACAAATAAAAAGAACGTCTTCCATAGAAGGTAAATACCTTAAAATGTAGAAGATGTTCTTTTTATGTTATACAAAAAATTACCAGTCCTCAACTCCTTCAAAAGCATTTGATGTATTGTTAAGACTGTCATCAGGTGTATTATCAGATTGTAAATCGGCAGATGAATTATCAGAAGCATCAGGATTATCAGGATCATCAAGTAAAGTTTTTATCTGTTCCTGTGTAATTTCATTTGAACTATCATTGTCGAATACTTCTTCTTTTTTTTCAGATATTTTATTCAACTGTTTTTTACTTTCATTTGAAAGTATTTCCTGAATATTGTCATCATGATTGTTTATCTTAAAAGTATCTTCATTATTGATACAAAGGTAATATTTTATGACATGACCACTGTATAAAGCAATCTGTTGTGCTCCACAGAATTCAGCATCTCTTTTATAAGGAAGGTTATCATACATTGTTATCCGATAATCAAGTGTACCATCATATTTATTGGATATTGGTTTAGAATCATATATGCTACCCATTTACACAACCCCTTTTCTATATCATATAAATGATTATAGCGTATAATGGTTATGTATTCAACCAAAATTAACGAGTTGACTTTTTATTTTTGTATGTTATAATTGAGGGCAGATTGTAAAAAAACGGACATCTGAAAGTAACTATATTATTAATAAAGCGGAGTAGTTATGGAAATAAAAAAATATTTAAATAATTTTTTAAAATACAGATATTTACTTTTTGAATTAATAAAAAAGAATATTAAATTAAAGTATCGCAGATCTTATCTTGGAATACTTTGGACACTTGTTGAACCTTTACTGACAATGCTTGTACTTACATTTGTATTTGGTACTTTTTTCGGCAGGGGTGACAGAACATATCCTGTTTATATTCTCTGCGGTCGACTTCTTTATGCTTTCTTCCAGTCATCCACAAAGGCTGGTCTTAAAGCAGTAAGTGGCAATGCAGCCATGATAAAAAAAGTGTATGTTCCAAAATATATATATGTTATAGCAACAATAGCATCAAATTTTGTTACATTTTTAATTTCTTTAATAGTACTTGTTGGTGTAGGTATGGTTCTTCATGTGAAAGTTACCGTATATGTTTTTCAGGCTGTGGTTCCTTTGATAATTCTCCTTGTATTTTCACTGGGAGTGGGGCTTATACTTGCAACACTTAATGTATTTTTCAGAGACATAGAATATATATGGTCCGTGTGTACAATGCTTATAATGTATGCATCTGCTATATTCTATTTTCCTGAAAGGGTAATAAATACAGGTAATGGCTGGATATTTAATATCAACCCTGTATATATGTGCATTGCAAACTTCAGAAATGCAATACTTTATGGAAAGCCAATGAACGTATCCTACACTGTCACTTCAGCTGTAATAGCAGTTGTATGTCTTGTAGTGGGTGCAGGTTTATTTTATAAGAAACAGGATAAATTTATTTTATATGTTTAGTATAGGAGGACGTTTTGAAAAATAACGTAGCTATAAGCGTAGAGAACGTTGGTATGAGATTTAATCTTAACCATGAACGTGTAGACAATCTTAAGGAATATGTTATTAAGTTTATAAAACGTGATTTAAAATACAATGAATTCTGGGCACTTAAGGATATTAACTTTGAAATTAAGAAAGGTGAAAGACTTGGAGTGCTGGGACTTAATGGTTCAGGAAAAAGTACACTTTTAAAGATTGTATCAGGTGTTTTAAAACCTTCCGTCGGAGAAGTTAAGACCAGGGGTGTTATAGCTCCTCTTTTGGAGTTAGGAGCAGGCTTTAGTCCGGAGTATACGGGAAGGGAAAATATATATCTTTACGGAGCTGTTCTTGGCTTTACAAGGGAATTTATTGATGAAAAGTTTGATGAAATAGTTGATTTTTCCGGGTTAGGAGAATTTATTGAGGTGCCTATCAAAAATTATTCTTCAGGTATGAAGGCAAGACTTGGATTTTCAATAGCAACAGTTGTAGAGCCGGATATACTTATACTTGATGAGGTTTTATCGGTTGGTGATAAAAAGTTCAGAGTCAAGAGTGAAAATAAAGTTATGAGTATGTTTGACAGTGGTGTAACGGTTTTATTTGTATCCCACTCATTAGAGCAGGTTAAACGTCTTTGTGATAAGGCTATAATACTTGACAGTGGAAGACTTGTTGCTCATGGACCTGTGGAAAAGGTAGCAAGAATATATAAGAATATGACAGAATAGTGTTATTATAATACAATATTAATAAAAACTTCATTTTTATGGGGTTTTCAAAAAGAAAGAAAGTGGTATAATGTTTCTGAAATTTTGTCGGACTTTGTACCATTTTTTGTTACAGTTCACACCCAACACTTTTTCATATAATTATTTAAAAGATTGTTCTGATAAAGGGGTTTGATTTTTATGAAAATTTACGCAAAAAAACTTCTCAGGTGTTTTTTACCTTATATTGTTGCTCCGTTTATTCTGGAGCTTATAATAGAATCATTAAACCGTAAGTCTGTTATTGCGGGCTTTGAATATATGATTGACAGTCCATTACTGTTTTTATTTAATATGATGATTATTATGCTGACATTGTCAGTAGCCTCTTTTTTTAAGCGAGAAGTATTTGTTTTTTCTTCTATATCAATTGTATGGCTGATATTTGGAATAGTAAATTTTGTAATACTTCATTTTAGGGTTACTCCTTTTTCAGCAGTGGATTTTACACTGATTAAAAGCGCAATAAGTGTGTCAGGCCATTATCTGAGTGTGTTGAATATTGCCATGCTCGTTGTAGCTGTAGCTGTTATAGTGTTTAGCATAATATGTTTATACAGAAAGGCTCCATATCATAATACATGGAATCACAAGCGTTTTGCCATATCGGTATTATCTGTATTTATCCTGTCTATGGCTATTGTGTTTATAAAGAGCTCCAGCAATTCTGTTCAGGCACTTGCAACTAATTATACGAATATATCGGAAGCATATGAAAACTACGGCTTTGTTTATTGCTTTACCAACAGTATAATTGATACAGGTATTGCAAAGCCTGATGATTATAGTGAGGAATCAGTTAAGGCGGTTAAAGATAAACTTAAGAAAAGTAAAACTAAATTAAAAGATAACCCAAATATTATTATGATTCAGCTTGAATCTTTCTTTGACGTTGATAATGTAAAAGGAATGAGTTTTTCAGAGGATCCGCTTCCTGTATTTCATTCTCTGGAAGAAAATTATTCAAGTGGTCTTCTTACAGTGCCTACTGTAGGTGCAGGAACGGTTAATACAGAGTTTGAGGTACTTACCGGTATGAGACAGCATGATTTTGGTGTGTGTGAATACCCTTACAAGACGGTTTTAAAAAGTACTGCATCAGAGAGTGTATGTAACAATCTTTCAAAATTAGGATATAAATCACATGCTGTTCATAATAATGAAGCTACATTTTATGGACGTAATAAGGTATTTAGCAGTCTTGGCTTTGATTCATTTACATCGAAAGAGTATATGAATGGAATTACAGAGAATCCTAACGGATGGTCCAATGATGATATAATGTCAGATGAAATAATAAAGACTCTTGATTCGACAGATGGTCCTGACTTTACATTTGGAATAACTGTCCAGAGTCATGGAAAATATGACGTTGATACTGATATAAACCAGAAAATAAAAGTATCAGGTGCACCTGCCGGTATGGAATCACAATACAGTTATTATGTCAATGAGATTGCAGAGGTAGATGATATGATAGGAGATCTTATTGATAAATTAAGTAAACGTGATGAAAAAAGTGTAGTTGTTTTATATGGAGATCATCTTCCAAGTCTTGATATTACGGTGGATGAACTAAATAATGCAAGTCTTTATCAGACACAGTATGTTATATGGGACAATTTAGGGCTTAAAAAGGAGGATAAGGATATTGCATCATATCAGCTTTATCCTGAAGTCTTTAACAGGCTTGGTATTCATGAAGGTCTGATAGACAGATACCAGCAGCAGACAGATGAGAATAGTGAAGACTATCTTTCAGATCTTGCTACGCTTGAGTATGATCTTTTATATGGAGAAAATTATGCTTATAATGGTTCTAATCCTTTTGAAGCGAGTGATATGACTATGGGTACGGATAAAGTAAAGATAAAAGATGTTAAAAAAACGGATGATGGTTATGTCGTTACAGGAAAAGGATTTACCGGTTATACTGAGATTTTATTCAATGGCAATAAGCTCAAGGGAGAGTTTATAGATGATAGTCATATAAGGATCGATGAAGAAAGTATAGAATATGATGATTCAGAAGATTATATTTCCCTGGAAGAAGCAAAGGAAGAAGAAATTGCACCGGAAGACATTCCAAATGCTTTCGTAGCACAGTTTATAGATGATGACGGTATTGTATTAAGTACAAGTGATGCATTACCGTATAAAGCAACATCACTTGATTGACCAGAAGTCATGTTTTGTCGAATGGCAGAGCATGACTTCTTTTTTTATGTGCTCTCGTTTGACAGACTTCGCAGAATAAAGCGTATATAATGTCAAAAGAAACGGGGGGAGAAAGATTATGAAAATCTGTTTTTATGCAGATTTGTACTGGATTCTTAATTTCATAATGAATATCTTTTTGCTTAATATGACGGCATATTTAAGTCAGTCACCATATAAAATGTTCAGATGGTGCATTGTTTCATCATTATGTTCTGCAATATCCCTTTTTTTTACATATTATTGCAGAACTATATTTGACTTAAAGATAATAATGTTATCTTTTGCAGAAATACTTCTTATGATATATGCAGCTCTAAAACCATATAGTTTTAGGATGTATGTAAGACAGGTTTTTTATTTCTTTGAGGTAACTTTTATAACTGCCGGATTTTTAATGACAATTAGGAATATTTTATTTGAAATAATCATACAACATAGTCATGTGTCTCTTCTTATTATCTTTGCAGGAATTATTATACTTGCAATAGTGTTTCATTGTCTGCGTGAATGTATGCTTAAAGATGAAATGAGCAGAAAAAGCGTAGATTTTGCAATGCTTATCAATCGTGGCAGAAAATATAAGATTAAAGTCCTTTATGATACGGGAAATCATCTGATAAGTCCATATACGGGAGAACCGGTTATGATAATATCAAAAGATTTTGCGGTCAGGGCTGGTCTTGATGAACTGAATCCTATTCTCATTCCATATCATTCAATTGGAGGTGACGGCTTGTTAAATGCGTATCGTCTGGATTTCATTAAAATTGGAAGGGGAGATATAAGGAGAAATTTTCTTGCTGCGGTTAGTGATGAGTTATGCACAGATAAAGATATACAAATGATTTTAAATATTACATAGTTAGCCAATTGGCAGAAGGAGGACGTAATGGTTAAGATTTCAATGTCAAACAGATTTCAGTTTAGGATGATGCCTGAATTCAGGGGACTGTTATGGCCAAATAAGGGTGGAGATATCCATTATATAGGAGGTGCTGAAATTCTTCCGGCACCACTTACCGTAGAAGAGGAGAAGGAGGTACTTGATAAGCTTGGAGGAGGTGATGATCAGAGTGCCAGAAGCAGCCTGATTGAACATAATTTAAGACTTGTAGTCTATATCGCAAAAAAATTTGATAATACGGGTGTGGGTGTAGAAGACCTTATTTCAATTGGAACAATCGGTCTTATAAAGGCAATAAATACATTTAATCCCTTAAAGAATATAAAGCTTGCTACATATGCGTCACGTTGTATAGAAAATGAAATACTGATGTATCTTAGAAGAAATAACAAGGTAAAATCGGAAGTCTCAATTGATGAACCCCTTAATGTTGACTGGGATGGTAATGAACTTCTTTTATCAGATATTCTTGGTACTGATGAAAATGTCATATCAAAAGATCTAGAAGATGAGGTCGATAAAAGACTTTTGTATATGGCTCTTGATAAATTAAATGAGAGGGAACGAATTATCATAGAGATGAGATTTGGAATCAATACAAAAGACGGGGTAGAAAGAACACAGAAAGAAGTTGCTGAGATAATGGGAATATCACAATCATATATCTCAAGACTTGAGAAAAAGATAATGAAGAGATTAAAAAAGGAAATCATGAGGATGGAATAACTTTTTGTCATTTGGTAAATCATACTTTATATAAGCTTACCATATTTATAGAGGAGAAAAATAGCTATGTATAAAGTAGAAATTTGCGGTGTTAATACAGCAAAGTTACCACTCCTTACAGATGATGAGAAAAATGAATTATTCAAAAAAATACAGAATGGTGATAAGGCGGCAAGGGAAAAATTTATTAAAGGAAATTTAAGACTTGTACTTAGTATAATACAAAGATTTTCTAATTCAGGTGAAAATATAGATGACCTGTTTCAGATTGGATGCATAGGGCTTATGAAAGCTATAGATAATTTTGACATTACCTTAAATGTTAAGTTCAGTACTTATGCTGTGCCTATGATAATTGGTGAAATACGAAGATATTTACGTGATAATAACAGTATCAGAGTCAGCCGTTCAATACGTGACACTGCATACAAGGCAATTTATGCTAAAGAATCCATGATGAAGAAGTCAGACAAAGAACCCACAGTTGAAGAGGTAGCAGAGAAAATTAATTCTACTCCTGAGGAGGTGGTGTTTGCATTAGATGCAATACAAAGTCCTGTATCACTGTATGAACCGGTTTATGCCGAAAGCGGTGATACTTTGTATATAATGGATCAGATAAGTGATAAGAAAAATCGTGAAGACAGCTGGATTGAAGATATATCATTAAAAACAGCGATAAATCATCTTTCCGGCAGGGAGCATACCATTATAAATATGAGATACTTTGAAGGGAAGACACAGATGGAAGTTGCAGATGAAATCAATATTTCCCAGGCTCAGGTAAGCCGCCTTGAGAAAAAAGCTCTTAGAACAATGAAAAATTATCTGATGTAAAATTATTGTAATATGGGAGGAAATTATGCGTATATGTGAACTGCGTGAAAAGGAAGTAATCAACGTATGCGACGGGGAACGGCTTGGTAATGTATGCGATATAGATTTCGAGGTAAAAACAGGTCGAATATGCAGTCTTATAATACCGGGACCGTGTAAAATACTTGGTATTCTTGGCAGGGATCATGAGTTTATTATTCCATATGAATGTGTACAGCGAATTGGGGCAGATGTTATTCTTGTGGAAATAAACAGGGAAAAGTGTCTTCATAAATGTGACTGGGAGTAAGTAAAAGTTCCCTGCTCTTGCAATTTATCAGACTTATATTATAATATATACTTGAGATAAACTAATGTATGACAGAAGAGAAAGGCGGAAAATCATATGAAGTGTCCATTTTGTGGAGAGGATGATACAAGGGTAATAGATTCACGCCCGGCAGATGATAATACATCGATAAGAAGAAGAAGACAGTGTGATAAATGTCAGAAAAGATTTACGACATATGAGAAAGTTGAAACAATACCTCTTGTTATTATAAAAAAGGATCACACCAGAGAGCCTTATGACAGATCAAAGATTGAAAGAGGTGTGTTCAGGTCATGCCATAAGCGACCTATATCTGTTGATGAAATGAATTCACTTGTAGACAGAGTTGAAGCGGATATATTCAATCTTGGCGCCAAAGAGATTTCAAGCAGCTATATTGGTGAACTTGTTATGAATGAACTTAAAGAG
>JALERT010000084.1 GCA_022764445.1 Lachnospiraceae bacterium
TTGCTTAAAATACCTCTGTATGCAATAGCAAGATTCTGCATAAGTATTTTTTTTGCATCATGTGCAATTAATCCAATGTTCATTTTATTCACCCCTTATAAAATACCTTTATTCTACATATTAAAATCTAAATCCACCTCAATATCACTGTCCGGCTCATCGCCTGAAACATTCCTCATTGAAAAGCCTGCTTTTTTTGACTTGGCCGGCTGTATTCCTATATTCATGACAAGACCTATTCCTATCATGGACGAAATCATTGAACTAAGTCCATTGCTAATGAATGGTAATGGAAGTCCCGTATTTGGAAATATCCTCGTTGCAACGCATATATTGGCAAAAGTCTGGAACATAAACATTGCAGCAACCCCAACTGCAATTAATCTTCCCAGATAATCCTGTGATTTTCTTGCCACATTAAAACATTTAAATATAACTATCGCCATAAGAAGAAGTATCAGACAACAGCCTAAAAAACCAAACTCCTCACCAACTACTGACCATATAAAGTCACTTTCATTTACACCTACACTTGTATATGCCCTGCCTGTACTTCCAGCTCCACCATCCTGCATGAATTTGCCATAAAGTTTACCTGAAGCAATTGCTCTTATAGCATTGTTCTGCTGAAAATTAAGGTCATCAGGATCATTGTCAGGATGAAGCCATGCCTGTATACGCCTATACTGATAACCGCGAAGTATAATATTATTCGGCTGCTGGACATACCAGAACAGTACAAGACTTAACGGTATTCCACATGAAATTATCGGTACAATAATTTTATACGCTGTTCCTGCTGCAAATACAAGCACTACCATTATAAACATGGCAACGATACTTGATGACAAATCCGGCTGCGTAAGTATACACAATACAGGAATAAGAGTTGTAGCACCAATTATCAGCAACGTGCTTACTTTTTCAACTTTATTACGAAGTCTTGAATAAATAGTTGCCAGAGTGATGATTAATATAATCTTCATAAGCTCTGTAGGCTGAAATGAAATCGGTCCAAGCTTAATCCATCTGTCAACGCCCGTATTATTGTCTGTACCAAGAGGTGTATGTGTAGCAATCGTAAGTAACACGCCAAATATATAATATAGCAGTGTAAACTGACATATAAAGTGATAATCAATCACAGATACGGCGGCAGCAACTATAATACCCAAAATCATTCCCACAAGCTGCCCTTTCATAAGCGACATACCACTTTCTTCGCCTCCGGCCAGTTTTACGGATAATGCTCCAATAAGACAAAGTACTATAACTACACACAATAATGATATATTATAATTCTTCCAGTCATACTGCTTTATACGATTAATCATCTGCGTACTTCCTAACTTAATTATTTACGAAAATTTCTTGTTCCTTTTATAGGAATATTGGCAAGAACCGCATTAACTACACCTGATTCATCATCAAGTTCTGTTTTTGTTACCTTGATATCTAAGCCTTCCCTGTCAATATCCACATACTTTGAAATGACATCTATGATATCATTTTTCATCTGTTCCATTAATTCTGGTGAACAGACTGCCCTGTCTGAAGTGATAGCAACTTTTAAGCGATTCTTCGCTATATCTTTGCTGCTTTCAGAACTTCTAAAAAAATTAGATATAAAGCCCATAACTTTCCTCCATACTAACCTGCAAATCCGACATAATTTTATTTTTTAAATATTGAAGCTAATCTTTGGAATAAACTTTTATTGCTCTCTAAATTAAGATAAGGAACCTCTTCTCCAAGAACACGTTTACATATATTCATATATGCCTGTCCTGCAAGACAGTCTGAACCAACAAGAGGCTCACCATTATTGGTAGAAATAACAATATGCTCATCATCAGGTACTACACCAATAAGATCAACTGCAAGTATTTCTACAACATCATCACTTGACATCATATTTCCTTCTTTGACCATGTCAGTACGAAGTCTGTTAACGATAAGATGTGTCTGCTTAATCTCATTTGCTTCTAAAAGACCGATGATTCTGTCTGCATCGCGGACTGCTGATACCTCAGGAGTTGTTACAACAAGTGCTCTGTCTGCCCCTGCTATAGCATTCTTAAATCCCTGCTCAATTCCGGCAGGACAATCCATAAGTATGTAATCAAACTCCTGTTTTAATTCGTCGGCAAGCTTTTTCATCTGCTCAGGTGATACTGCTGTCTTATCCTTTGTCTGTGCAGAAGGAAGCAGATACAGATTAGGATATCTCTTGTCTTTAATAAGAGCCTGCTTTATACGGCAGTTATTTTCTACAACATCAACAAGATTATATACTATTCTATTTTCTAATCCCATAACTACATCCAAATTACGAAGTCCTATATCAGTATCAATAAGTACTACTTTCTTTCCAAGCATTGCAAGACCTGTTCCTACATTGGCTGTTGTAGTTGTCTTACCAACACCGCCTTTTCCGGATGTGATAACGATTACTTCTCCCATGGTTTTAAATCCTCCTGTTATAAAACATTTATTAATTTGATTTGATGCGCATATTCCATAACCAAATTAATGATTATTCTGCATTAAATCATAAAAACCTATACATAGTCTACATTCTAACATATAAATCATCATAAATCTACTTTTTAAATATAAAAACTGCTGGCAGGTTTTATGAATGAAGTGAATGGAAGGCTGAACTGTTACGTAACCAACTGATTACAGATGAATGTCATCCATTACATCTTTATCTAATGGCTCTATGTAAATATTGCCATCCTCCACAAATGCAATCTTTGTCTCTTTTTTATGCTTCTTGTCGGGTTTATCAGGTGCTCTCGCAATTATATCACCAATACGTATCTGAACAGGGTTCATGTCAAGAGCAACAACAAAGGAATTTAAGTTGCCTGCGGCACCTGCATATACATTTCCACGAAGTGCTCCCAATATAATTACATTCCCTTTTGAAATAACTTTGGCACCTGCTTTTACATCACCTATTATTATTATGCTTGTTTCTACATCAAGTACCTGACCTGACCTAAGATTTCCTTTAAAGAACTGTCCTGTATTGGCATCACGTGCAGCAATTGTCTTTTCGATAGAATCAGCAAATCTCGCTTCCGTCTCCGGATCATCCTCAACGATACAGGCGATAGATAACTTACTATTAGACTGGATTATATCGATTATTTCTTCTTTTTCATCATCAGTAATATCTTTTCCCCTGAATGATATTGCCTTATTTGCTTCTCCCCAAAAGTCCGAAGTTTTTTGAAACTTGGCAGCGACATCTTTTTTTATTGTTTCAAAGTCGGCATCTTTATCGAGTACGACAATTATGCCTGACTTACTGCCTTTGACAACAACTGTATCACTCATACTTCTTTATTTCCTTTCTTTTAATCTATATATGTTGAACCTGACTCCGGCATCTTAACCGAACCGGAAACTGACTTACGTTTTTTATTTTTTCCTTTTTTATCACTAAAATAGTATTTATATACATCTCTTGCTGTCTGTGCAGCATTTGATGAAGCATATCCATTCGGGATTACACATACTACAGCAACCTCAGGATTTTCATATGGTGCATAAGACATGAAATAAGCATGGTTCGCCTGGTAAACTGTCTGCTGTGCTGTTCCTGTTTTTCCTGCAACTTTTACATTTAATTTTTTGAAAAGACCATCAATGGAACTCTTATCACCGTTTACAACAAGGTACATTCCCTTATGAACCGCATCCCATGATGACTGTGATACACTATCCATTTTATTTCTTACTTTTGCTTTATTGTTGAGTATAACTTTTCCATTTACATCCTTTATCTTGCTGACAAGGGTAAGATCATAGCATGTACCACTATTGGCTACCGTGGTAAGATATCTTGCAATCTGTGTAGGAGTATATGCATGCTGATCCTGTCCAATAGCTGCACGTACAGCATCAGTTGTTGCAAAATGAGGACTAATCTCCGGTATCTCAACACCTGATTTATCTGTAAGTCCAAACATATCTGCATACTTCTTAAGTCTTGCTATACCTCTAGGATAATTTATTGCTCCTGTTGAAGTTTTACCGCTAAGGTCATAGCCAACCTGATAAAAGAAATAGTTACAGGACATCCCTATTGCCGTAGATACTGTCAGATCTCCGTGAGAATATGACTGCCAGCATTTTGCCGGATGGTCTATTTTGTCAAATACAGTCTTATCATAAATATGTGTCTGAGGAGTTATAATTCCTTCCTCTAATCCTGTAATAGATGAAACAATCTTAAAAGTAGATCCCGGAGCAAGAGCCTGCTGTGTAGGTCTGTTAAGAAGTGGTGATGATGCAAGCTGTGTAAGATAATTATTATAGTAATCTGCATCTACTTTATTTGCCATCTTGTTATTGTCATATCCCGGATATGTTACCATAGCCCTGACATCACCCGTATTAGGATCAGTCACTACTATTGAACCGGAACATGGCTCAAGACCAAGATCTCCAGGTGTTATTTCAAGAGATTTTATCTTTTTAATGATAAAAGAATATGCGGATATTGCACCGCTTTTAAGCTGGTTATATTCTTCACCTTTTTTCTTGAAATATCCTTGTTCAAACATGATAAGGCAGCAGTCTGTCCCCGATAATTTATAATTATATATCAAAGAACTATATACCATCTTGCTATATTGAACGTCATCTTTCAACACATTCCTACCATATTTAACAAGTTTCTCATAAATCTCCTCTGTGGTAAGATATTTATTTCCCAGATTAAGTTTACTAAGATCTATCCATTTTTCTGATATGGCATACTGAAGATACTGACTAAGGCTTATCTTATCATTTACATACTGCTTATAAACACTGTCTGATGTATCAATCTGATCAGTTAAAACAATGCCCTCATTTTTTAACGCTGTATAAAAATAATCAAGAAAATCTGCCATAATGTCAGACACATCTTTCTTTAATGTTTTGCTGTCAACAGAAAGATATGACTCCATTTTATTCATAATCTGCTTTGATTCTGCCAGATACTTTGAGTATGTGGCTTTTTCAAGGTCTGAAGCTTTACTGTCTGCAAATTTTTTTATGTCCACAAGATTATTTTGTATAAGCGCATTATATACATCATATATTGGAACTTTAATATCAGTCGCTGAATGACCTTTAGAACCTGCCGAAGCACTGTTATTTATATTGGCTATAAGTATACCGGCTATATGTTCCTCAAGAAGTTTATAGCACTCTTCCTGAAGATCCGCATCTATTGTAAGATATAGGTCATTTCCAGCTACAGGATCAACCCTGTCTGATGAAGACACTACACGGCTTGTACTTGCATTAATTGTAAGCTTTTCGCTTCCTTTGGTTCCTTTAAGATAATCTTCATAAGTACTTTCAAGACCTGACAAACCTATCTGGTCATCAGTTGTATAGTCAGTGTCTGCATCTTTCTCTTTGATTTCTGTTAACTTTTCAGATGAGATAGCTCCCGTGTATCCAAGCATATGTGCAAAATACTTACTTTTATTATAAACACGTCTTGTATCTTCTGTTATATCAACCCCCGGCAGCTCATTATTAAATTCCTTTATGACGGCTACTGTATCTGTATTTACATTAGTTGCTATAGTTATTGGCTGGTATTTCTGATAACGGTTAATGAACATCGCATATCGGACATTAAGTATCTTCATAGCCATTTCATCATCATATGATTTATCAATATTGAACTTAGGACTTTCCATACTCATATCATATCTCAGGAAATTATATATGTCCTCTGCTGTCTTATCCTTCTGCTCCTGTGTTAATTTATTAACAGTCGTAGAGTATACCTCTGCCTTAAAACGTAAAAGACTGTTACCCTCTACGGTAAATACAGGCTTGCCATAATCATCTAAATCAAGATAATTCTCTACTGAAAGACTTCCGCCTTTACTTTCAATTATTTTTATCAGCTTACATATCATTTTATTTTTCTCTTCTGATGTAAGCTTACCTGTTTCATCATTTTCCGTAAATGTAACATTATATGATAATTTATTATACGCAAGCAGTTTGCCATTAACATCATATATTCTGCCGCGTGTAGCTTTTATTACCTTTGTCTTTGTAGTCTGCTTCTCAGCCTCACTGGCATACATATCACCTTCTATTATCTGTAACTGAAAAAGACGATTTACAAGTACAGCAAAAAGAAGCACAAAAACCAAAGTTATAGGCATGAGTCTTGAGCTGAAAAAAGATTTTAGATACTCCTTAAATGTATCCCACATATAGTCTGATCATTCCTCTCTTTATTAGCAATTTATTCTAACGGAACTTCAACCGGCGGATAAAGTTTTGAATCCAGCCAATGCATAAACTTATATATAAATAAGCCAATAAAAACTGTATAAATAACTTCCGGCAGCATTACCTGTTTTAAATAAGTGAATAAGCCAAGTCTTCCCCTGAGCATGAATGACATTATATAAAAAAGTATCCCATACGTAAGATCGCTTATTCCAATTAATGTAAGCGGAATTGAAAGATCATCTTTAAAATAGAACTGTTTGATTATACCATCTACATATCCTATAAATACATAAATCAGAATAGATATTCCTATTATGTCGCTATACATTAAATCCATCAGTAAGCCACTTATTCCACCAGCGAGCATACCATATCTTCTTCCAAACATAAAACCGGAAGCAGCTGTTATGACAATCAGTATATTAGGTCTTACATTTGCAAGTTCAAGATAGCCAAATATAGTCGTCTGCAAAACAAACCCGACTATAAGCATAAGTATAATACTCAGATATCTCTTTATTTTCATTTGCCAAGCATCTCCTCTAAATCTTCTGATTCCTTAACCTGTGTTATAACCAAAACCATATTTATGCTTGAAAAGTCAACAGCCGGTGTAAGATATCCTGATTGTGTTATATTAGTTGAATCCTTTTTTAAATCCCTTACATATCCTATAAGTATGCCCGGAAGGTACTTTGGACTAACTTGTGATGTTACGACCTCATACCCGTCTTCTATCTTTGCATTACCGTCAATACCCGTAACTTCTATTACACCGTCATTCATAAGCTCAAGATTGCCGCTTACATTGCAGTTATCAGATGTTTTTAAGAATGTACCCGTAACATTACTTGAATCGTCAATAATAGATCTAACTTTTGAATATGACTTGTTGACTTCAGTTATTATGCCCACAAGTCCGTCACCAGCCATAACATTCATATTGACTTTAAGTCCGTCTTTTGAACCTTTATCAATAATAAATGTATTATACCAATTATCAGGATTACTGCTTATAACCCTTGCGGCTACTTTCGGAAGTCCTGCATACTGCTGGTCAAGAGAATAAAGTTTTCTGAAATTGTCAAGCTCGTATTTTTCCTGCTGTAAAAGTCTGTTCTGTGCTGAAAGTTCATCTATTTTTTTCTGAAGGGTTTTATTTTCATTGACAACCTTTTTTACAGTTCTTACGTATTCCATTTTATCATATATTTTAGTTCCGATCTTATTTATTCCATTCTGCATAGGAGTAACCACGCTTCCCACAGCAGCACGGATTGGCTGCATTTTATCATAAAATTTAAAAGATACTCCCATCAGTAGTACACACATAACTACAACAATTATTAAAACATACTTAGGATCTATAATCATTTTTGTCCTTTTACGCATTGTCTCATATCCTTTCGTTATAATTTATTTATACAAAACTGCGTATTGCTGTGCCAGCTTTGAATGCTCCGTAAGATAACCCAGTCCGTTTATAACTGTCTTTTGAGCACTTCTGGCAGTATTTACTTTAAGATATGTCTCGTTTGCAATAAGCTGGTCAAGACCTCTTATTCCGGATGAGCCGCCTGTAAGATATATTCCGTTATTGACTATCTCATGTGATATCTCAGGCGGAGTATGCTCAAGCATTCTTTGTACGGTAGCAGCAATCTCATGAAAGACATCTGCCACAAGTGGATATACTTCTTCCGAAGCAATCTTTATCTCATCCGGCAGACCTTTTATAATATTCCTTCCTATAACTGTAATGCTGTCATCTGTAGGATATGCGGCAATAAGTGACTTTTTAACCTGCTCCGATGTCTTCTTACCAATAACAAATTTATACTGCTTT
>JALERT010000089.1 GCA_022764445.1 Lachnospiraceae bacterium
TATAAGGAATGATATTTTACTCATTGTAGATGCAATCAGTTCATTTATAGCTGATGAATTAGATATGACAGCGTTGAATGCGGCAGTTGTATTAACTGGATCTCAAAAGGCGCTTGCCGTTCAGCCAGGAATATCTATTATTGCCATGAATCATGCTGCAATAGAACGTGTAGAAAAAAATCCGGAAAAGTGCATGTATTTAAGTCTCAAAGAGGCATTGCTTAATTCTAAAAGAGGGCAGACACCATTTACACCTGCAGTAACTACTTTATTGCAGATAAATGTGAGGTTAAAAGAAATAAAGAATAATGGTGGTATTATTGAGGAAAGAAAGAAAATAGTAAATAGAGCCACTACTTTCAGAAAATTTATATCAGAATTGCCATTTGAGTTTGTACCTGAGAATATGTCTAATGCAATTACATGTTTAAGTCCACTGACAATAAAAGCGACAGATATTATTTCTATAATGAAAGATGAATACAATATATGGTTGTGTCCTAATGGAGGAGATTTAAAAGAAAAGGTCTTTAGAGTAGGACATATTGGAAATATATCAGATGATGATATGAAAGTATTAATGAATGCATTTGATGATTTAAATAAAAGATACATATTATAATTTTTGGGGAGAAAAAATATGAATGTTGCAGTAGTTATTGCCGGCGGATCCGGACAGCGTATGGGACAGGATATACCTAAACAGTTTATTAATGTATATGATAAGCCGGTACTAATTTACACACTAGAGGGATTTCAGAAGCATCCTCAGATTGATGCTATAGAGTTAGTTTGCATAGATGGATGGCATGATGTTGTCTGGGCATATGCAAAACAATTTGGTATTGATAAATTAAAATGGATTGTTTCCGGTGGAAATACAGGTCAGGAATCTATCAGAAATGGTATATTTAACCTTGAAGATAAGTGTCAGGAAGATGATATTGTAATAATTCATGATGGAATTCGACCTTTAGTAGATGAAGCGGTACTTTCAGATGTTATTGTTAAGTGTAAAAAATACGGTAATGCAGTAACTTCTTTGCCATATAATGAGCAGATTTTTGTGGCAGATGATGATGTTTCAACAGTGCAATATATTCCAAGAGAGACTATTCGCAGGGTTTCAACACCACAGGCTTATAAATTTGGTAAAATTGATTGGGGATACCATGAGGCTTTTGAAAAAGGAATTGGAATTACTGGATCTTCATATGCTAATACTATGATGGTTGAACTTGGAGAAAGGCTGTATTTTGCAGCAGGATCTGATAAGAATATCAAACTTACAACTAAAGATGATTTGGAAATGTTTAAGGCATATTTAAAGGCTGATAAAGAAAACTGGTTAAAGTAATATAAATTAAAGGATGAATTTAAATGACAGATTTAGAAAAAGAAGATATAAAAAAAATAGCAGAATCAGATTTAAATTGGCAGAAATTAAAAAATAAAAGAATTATGATTTCAGGGGGAACAGGTTTTATTGGCTCTCTAATGCTAGATGTATTTAGATATAGGAATTTTAGATATGGTGATGGAATAAGGGTTATTTCATTATCTCGTAGTGGTGGTACATCGGATGAAACAGTAGAATATATAAAACATGATATTACAAAGCCTGTTGATTATGCTTACAATATTGACTATATTATTCATCTGGCATCTAATACCCATCCAAAACAATATGCAGATGATCCTATAGGAACTATTACAACAAATATTTTTGGTTGTAATAATCTTTTAAAACTAGCGGTAGAAAAAAAAGCAAGATTTCTTTTAGCGTCAAGTGTTGAGATTTATGGACAGGGCTCAGAAGTACCGATGAATGAGCAGTACTGTGGTTATATTGATTGTAATCAAGCAAGATCCGGGTATAATGAGGCTAAAAGAACATGTGAATCTCTTTGTCAATCTTATCGAAAAAAATACGGAGTGAATGTAGTAATTGCACGTTTAGCACGTATATTTGGTGCTGATAAAAAAAATGATACTAAAGCAATGTCACAGTTTATTGAAAAGGCTGTTTCTAGAGAAGATATTATTCTTAAAAGTAAAGGAAACCAAAGATATTCATATTGTTATGTTGCAGATGCTGTTAGTGCAATTATTAAAGTACTTTTGGATGGAATTGATGGAGAAGCTTATAATGTCTCTGATGATGATGAGAAAAAAAGTCTTGGAGAATATGCAGAGTATATGGCAAAACTTGCAGGAAAGAAAGTTATATATCAGTTAGAAAATAATCCAAGTGTATCAAAATCCACATATGCATTGATTAATACGGAAAAGATAAAAAAATTAGGCTGGATGCCTATGTATTCAGTTAGTGAGGGATTAAATAGAACATATAAGATTTATAAAGAACGTTCTTTATAGTAACAATTTGTAAAAATAATAAATTATGGTATACTAACAATATGCAGACTGGTGTATAGTTAAATAATATATGTTATTTATAATCAATAGATACAACTGTATACAATGATGTTTTTGCAGATGTTATTAATGTGTTAATCTTCGATATGTGTGAGTCCTGAGTCATTAGAGGACACACAACTGAAATCTCAGTACAAAGCTGATGACAGCAGGCGAAAACCTCATTTTAACTCTTATTCAGAAACTGTTTGCCACAGATTCGTGGTGAAAAGATTAAGAGAGTGTCTGAAGATGCAGAATACCGAATGAAGATTATGAGGGAGTTTGGCTTAAAGTAAAACAAAAGCGCTGTATTTATTTGGATAAAAGATACCTTTAGGAGTACATATGAGTAACAAATTTATAAAAATAAAAAAATCACTTTGGTTTCTAACTATTTTTTCATTATTTTTTGCTTTTTTTCTAATGAATTATTTCACACCATATGTAGCGGATGATTATAATTATCTTTCCCATAAGGTGTTTCAATCAGAGAGCAGTATTACAGGCATTAATAGCATATATCATTCTGTGTTAAATTACTATCTTAACTGGAGTGGTCGTATTTTAGGACATTTTTTGACAACTTTATTTTCTCTTATGCCTAAGTACATATTTGATTTATTAAATACATTTGCATATATGGGGGCAACTTATCTGATATATGCTATTTGCAATGTTAAGAAGAAACATAATCTGTCATTATATATAAGCATACATGCGTTATTGTGGTTTTGTGTTCCGGATTATGGACAGGTTATGTTTTGGATGTGTGGATCAGCCAATTATTTGTGGGCATCATTGCCGGTTCTTTTGATGATATATGTATATCGGAGGGAAGCTGTTTATCAAGGTAAGGTATTTACATCTGTTATATGGAGTGTACCATTTTTCGTACTTGGAATAGTAGCGGGATGGGCTATGGAAAATATGAGTGCAGGTATGCTTGTGATAATTACCTTATATTTATTGTATTTTTATAGACGTAATCACAAGGTTAAAATTTCTCTTATATGTGGATATATTGGTGCGCTGATTGGTTTTGCCATGCTTGTACTTGCACCGGGTAATGCAGTTCGTTCAGATATGGATAGTGGTATATCAGGAGTATTTTTATTTGGTGTTATAAGTTATTACTTTATTATGTGTATAGGTATTATCTGTGGTCTGTGGATAATTCTTATTATGGCTCTTAAGAACAAGGTAGTATCAGATAATGATAGCAAGGTTGTAAGAGATATTTCTTTACAGTCGCTTATATTTGCTGTAGCAGCTATAGCATCAGCATATTGTATGCTTGCAGCATCTTATTCTCCAGAACGGACATGGTACATAGTGTGTGTATATGCTGTCATTGCTGTTGGTATTCTTTATAGTGATGTGTCATTAAATTATAGTGAATTATTTGGAAAAATTATAATTGTTGTGGTTATTTGTGTATCTGTTATATTGCTTACTCAAATGGCTGATACAATGATTTACAGTAGAGAAGCTTTTGTACAGACTAATAACAGGGCTGCGATGATAATGAAGCAGAAAGAAGAGGGAGTTAAAGATGTAAGTGTGCCGATAATTACGCATGCTTATCCTTTACGAGCCAAGCATGATGCACTTACAGGATTGTCAGACATAACTGCAGATCCTTCGTATTGGATTAATTCTTCTGTTGCTGCTTATTATGGTGTTGATAGCGTGACAGGGTATTGAATATAACTTGACAAGGTATAATAAAATAAAAATACACAGACTGTTATATGTTTAAATTATATATAGAGATTATAGACTCAATAGATATAGTCTGTATGAAAGTATACATGTAGAATCATACTTTTTAGCAAGTTAGGAAGACTTTATGACAAAAAATATTTTTAGAACTTTAACAATTATATGGATGATTATAATATTTTTATTTTCTGCACGTACAGGTGTGGATTCTACAGGTGACAGCCACAATGTCGGGATGTTTATTGGGAATGTTCTGATACATGATTTTGGTGAGTGGAGTGAGGCAAAGCAGACTTCATTTGCTGAAAAGATAGATTATCCTATACGAAAGACTGCTCATGCAAGTGAATATTCAGTTCTTGGAATTTTTCTTGTTGGGGCTGTATTCTGTTTTAAATATGGTAAAATCAGGTTATCACGATATAAGACAGCATGGATATTGGGAACAGTGTATGCAGCATCAGATGAGATACATCAGCTCTTTGTTCCCGGAAGAAGTGGACGGGTTACAGATGTAATTATAGATAGCATGGGTGTTTTTACTGGTGTAATTGTATGTTATGTGATAAAGTTAATTTTTGATAAGCTAAATATAAAAACTGCTGTCAGGTTTTATGAATGAAGTAAATGGAAGGCTGAACTGTTACAAGCATTTTAATAAAGATAATAATTAATTTATATGGAAAGCTGAACTGTTACTTAGTAAATGTTAATTCAGACAAAAATATTTCTAGATAAATTAAGAAGAGGGTAATATGATAAAAAAGATTTGGAATTTATATCTAAAGTATAAAGAAGCAATATTATATCTTATATTTGGAGGACTGACAACTTTATTAAATATAGTGACATATGCGGCCTGCTCACATTTATTCCATATGGATACACTGATTAGTAATGCTATTGCGTGGGTTGCAGGAGTTGCATTTGCATATGTTACCAATAAAATATTTGTATTTGAGAGTAAGAC
>JALERT010000098.1 GCA_022764445.1 Lachnospiraceae bacterium
TCTTACCATGGCATACTTCACAGCACCGGCTTATTATAATATAATCCGAGAACTGCCGGCTGGAAAGGGATTTGCTGATTTTGCATTTATTCCACGATCAAATGCCGGATATCGTCCCGCAATGATAGTAGAGTTAAAGTATAATAAGTCGGCAGATACAGCAATTAAGCAGATAAAGGAAAAAAGATATCATGGAGCATTGGCTGGTTATAGTGATAAAATTCTTCTGGTCGGAATCAGTTATGATGCAGAAGGAAAGGATAAGAAACATCATACATGTGTGATAGAAGAACAAAATCTGTAGATGAAATTTTGGATTTGCTTATTGGAATTATACCTGACGAGGGAAAATCTCTAGAATACTATAAAAACGAAAAGATTGCTGAAAATATGGAATTAATTATTGATACTGCAAAGTGCTAACTGTTTCAGAGTTTCCTGAGCAATATTAAAGATATGCTTCTGTATAATCATCATTTATAGAAAAATCTTTATAAATTATTATGAGCTGTAATTCCAGAAAGGTAATAGTTGGATTTACAGTTCATTTTTATTTAGACAGCGTTGTACCCATAGAACCAGGAACTATTAACTCTGCCGGTATGGTGTCAGTAGAGACTGGGGTGTCAGCTCTTCAAAAATTGATGGAAAAGGAAAGCGGATAATCGGTCTTAATACAGAAAACTCAGAAATAAATGAGGATATTGCAAAAAGTGAAAAATTTCCAAATCACAGCGATGCATGGAAAAAGACGGAATAATTAAAGAGTTTCTTTTCGCTTATCAATTTCATCACAGATAATTGAATAATAATATTCATTCCTTCTTCGCCCTGGCACTGTTGCCTTATGAACTAAAAATAAAACAAAAGCAACAACAATATAAACTAAAAATGTACCACATGTTATATTAAAGAACATTGCACTTCTTTCGTTATTTAGTATAAGACTGCTCTTGTCTGACATAATCGAAATCATAGCAACTGCAAGTGATAAAATAGTAAATGTCTGGGTAACACCTGCATCATTCCCTGCTGATAAAATTTTAAATTCATCAAGAACATACTTAGCGTGTTTTAACTGTGCAATACTTGCTTTTTTACAAATCTGTTTACACTTTTTAAAAAAATGTATATCAATAATTCTCCGCCTTTTGTATTCTTTCTCAAATTCTTCTAAAAGCTCACTGTTATCATTTAATCTAGACATATATCATTTCTCCATTCTTTTTTACAATTAAAAGAACCGTCGCTTCATGATCTTTAATCATAAAGCGACAGTTCAATATAGATTTACTATCCTAATACATTTTATCCAAAATGCTTATTAAAACATTCAAGATAAAATTTATAACCAATTATATGATTATTTTTTTATTGGTTTATTAAAAGCTCACTGTAACAGTTGGTGCTGTAGCTTCTTTTCCATCATCATTAGTTGAAACTGTAACTGTAGCACCGTCATTTGATGCAGTATAAGTTCCTTTTAATGAACTATCATTAATTGCCTTTACAATATCCTCTGCAATTTTACTAGCTTCAGCATAAGCAGCAACCGGTACAGATACTTCTGTATCACCAACCTTAACTTTCACAGTACCAGCCACATTACCTCCAGTAACTGTAAAACTTGCTGTTCCTTTTGTTGGTACTGCTGTTGCATCTTTTCCATCAGTCTGATTTTTACCAGAGAAGCTTACACCAAAAGAATCTGCACTATCATCGACAGTTACATCAAACTGTCTAGCTAAACTGCCTTTAGCGTCACTCTCAAATGTCAATGTAGTACCTTCAACACTTACTTTATATCCTGTAAATGATGTACTTGCAATTGAAGCAGCTATACTTCCAGCAGTAGCACCTTTTTTAACCGATACAACGATATTCTCAGCCGTACCAGCTGTAACTTTTATCGAACCATCTTTACTTGCTGTGACTTCATCAACTGTGACTTCAGTCTTTGCAGGAGTTGCAGGTTTTGAACCATCATCATCTACACCATTTACTGTTGTAACTTTTGAGAATGAAACCTTCTTTTCTCCTTCTGCAGGTTTAGCAGAAACTTTATTATCAACTCCACCTGTTGCAGTTACATTTGCTGCACCAGTACCACTTACTCTAATGTTAATATCATCAGCTTTTACTGTTGCATCAACTTTTAATGCAATATTTTTAGTTGAATCATTTACTACATTGATTGTGCATGCTTTCTTGACATCAATTGTATCTGGAATTGTAACAGAATCGCCACCTACTTTTAATGTAATATTACCTGTGGTGTCAAATACAAATGATTTAGTTATTTTAGCAGTTCCTTCTAAAGTAATAGCTCCAGCATTTGAATCTGTTACTTTTAAGTTTTCAATATCAGTACCATTTTCAAGATATAATGTACCATCTAAGATATCACTAACTTCTACTATACCTATATTTGTACCTGTTGAATCAGTTTTCTTTACTTCTACACCATTAAGATATACTTCTGCATTTGGTGCATTGATTGCAATCTTTTCTGCTTTCACATTATCAACATGAAGAGTACCTGTTTCCTTAGTGTCGATAGTTAATTCTTTAATTGTCTTACTAGCAAAGTCTACTTCTGATGTATGTGTAAGTTTGAATGACTTAGCAGATGTATCATTGGCATCAAATGTTACATTTGTTAAATCATATTTTGCATATGAGCCATCATCAAATAATGCCTGTAATTCTGAAACCTTCTTTGTTTCTGTCTTAGAATAATTTGCATAACCCCAAGTGAAAATATTACCATTCTCAGATAACAATTTCACTCCACCATTTTCAAGTTTAGCACCTGTAGCTGACTCGATTGTCTGGCTGATGTTGATTGTATGAGAATTACCTGTCAGTGTACCAGATGGTAAATGAATAGCAACTAAATCATTATAATTATTCTTTCTGTTTGCTACAGCATTGTAACCTTCAACGGAAGAATCAATCTTTGAAGTAGATGGTACTGTGTAACCATTTACAGTGTAGTTAGTAGTTGCACCTGCGTTTGCTGCACCACCATATGTCTTAATCTGTTTGTTGAATTTAACGTAGATTATATCTTCGGTGCCTGTATTGTTATTCTTAGCAATAGGATCATAAGTATATTTAGCTGCAGGTACTGCAACAACCCAAAGTGCTTTGAATCCTGCTTCAGCAACGATAGTTCCTGTAACAACGAAATCATTCTTAACTAATGTTTCTGCTGTGTTTCCAACATCATCAGATATATTTCTTACAACAACTTTCCAAGTACCGGCTGTCATATCCTCGGCAGGTTTAACAGTAATCTGATTATGATGTTCAGAAATTCCCTTGATATCTCCTTTAATAGTCTTCTTGTTATCACTTGAGATAAACTGTACTATTGGAGTTGAAAGCCCGTTAGTCTGCTCACTTGATGGTGTTTCACCCGTAAGTCCAGGAATCTGTACAGGCTCACTCATATCAATAACAACCGCAGTATTACCATCTTGTTTAACACCAGTCATTTTTGGACTTGTAACATCAGGCTCTTTCATGATACTGTCATTAAGATCCAAGTTAAGCTCAACATTCTTTAATCCGTTTAATTCATTTACAACCTTTTCTTTTTCTAAATGTAATCGGAAGTTATAATTATAGTAATTTTCTTTTGAAGTGTATGTATTTAATACCTTTGTCCAGTCTTCGTTAAGTTCAACAATAAACTCACTAGCTTCAGTATCTTCTGGCTTTACACTTACAGGGCGAACATTAATCTTATCAAGTTTAACCCATGCACCGTTCTTATACTGCTGTAATTCTAAGTTAGTTTTCACATCGTTAATATTAACAAGAGTATTAAACTTCACGTCAAACTGCTCTGGTGATTCAACCTTTACAGTTGCTGTAGGTGCTGTTTCATCAGCTTCAATTACGAAGTCAAGAGTCTGAGTATTGATAAGGTTGTTCTTTGTATCAGTTACGTTAGCCCAGTCACCAATATTGTTACCCTGTACAGAATGACTTCCTGCCTTGAAGTAAATCTGTTTATTGTCTGCATTCTTACCTAAAGTAACTGTAACCACATTTCTATTATCTTCACCTGTTTTTACATTGAATGTACCAACAGTAGCTTTTGCAGATTTATTAAAACCATACTTATCATCTTCGAGGTTTGTGTTGTCAATTACCCATTTACTTAATACCTCTGCACTGTAAGAACCAGCATTATTGTTATTATTCTGAACCGGCTCAGAGAATGTAACCTTAATTGTCTTTAAGCCTTCGTTTGTTACATTAAGCATAGAAGGAGTGCGGATATCTGTTACATATGCTGCCTTTGTCTCAGGAGAATGTATGCTCTTTGTCTTGTCTTCTACTTTAACAAGAAGCTTAGAGTTATCTGTTAAATATTTGTTTGATGTATCAGTATCAAGGATAGCACATAATGCTTTTGTTTCACCTTTAACAGGAACTAATGCGATAGGTTCTATTAATGAACCATCATTATCATCAATAGATGTTGCAGTCTTAGCATTATCTTTAATCTTAACTGACATTTTATCTGCATTATATTTATATTTTCCATGTTCTTCATCATTGTATGTATAATCTGTTGCATTTACATCTTTGTTGAAGTAAAGGATAACTCTGTCACATGTTTCAACCATAACATCTGTTAATGATACGCCGACACTCTGATCTTTATCATTATTTATAGTTGGATTCATGCTTATTGTTCTGTTTATAGTAGTATTAAGCAAGTCTTTATTTGCAGAAGATGTTACAGTTGCTGTAAGGTATGCATCTTTCTTTGTAGCAGAAATTTCAGTTGTAAATAAGTTTGTAGCGATACCGCTCTGAACTGCTACTTTATTTTCTGCAAAGTTACCAGCTGTTGTAGTAAATGTAATTTCAGCATTATCTTTGATTACATTACCTGCATCATCTGTTAATGTAACTATAACCTTTGCACTATCCTGTCCGTCAGACTTTAATTCTGTTCTGCTTGCACCAGTCTTAACATCAACGATTTCCATCTTTGCCATGTAAGTAATCTTTCTAGCTACGAAATCTGTTGTTCCGTCAGCAACTGCCTTACCATTGGCATCAATGATATTCTTAGTTGTGACTGTGTATGTCTTATCAAGTTCCATTCCTGAAACTGTGAGGATTACAGATTTCTGATCTTCTGTAAGCTCAGCAGCTGAGATTGTAAGACCTGCGATTGCAAAGTTATCTTTTGTAGGAACTGCAATCTTGTTAGTAAAGTTAACCTGTACCTTTGTATCGTTAACTTTGTATGCATTCTTTAATTCAGCCTTAACTTCATTAACTGATTCAAGTGGTGCATCAACTTTAACGTCATCACCATTTACGATAACGTTCTGAGTATTATCCTTGTAACCTTCCTTGCTGACTGTTACAACGTATGCACCATTCTTAATTTTTCCTGTTGTGAATGTTTTACCTTCTAATGTAGAACCTGTTGCTACGACTGTTGCTCCTTCCATAACAGTGATGCTTGCACCCGTGATGTTAGTAGTTACACTAATGGTACCCTCTGTCGAGACAAATTTTTCCGACTTTTTTCGACCTCCCGAAGCCCTTATAAACACTGGGCTTGCGTGGTGTTACTCAAATTTGCAATTTTTTTGCAATAAGTAAAATACCCTGATTTTGGGCAAAATTTTAACATTAAATCACCATTAAATTAACATAAGAAATGCTTTTTGTGGCGTATGATACGGAAGGTGTTGGGGAGTAACATTGTTACTTGGGTGGTTTTTGGAGATAAAAAGATGCAAGCGTTTAAAATTAACCAGGTTAATTACAATAAGTACCAAAGAGATAGAATAGTAAAAATATCCTTCTTGTCACACATTTTTAACTCTTGTATAATAAAGAAAAGCAATAAAAATAACGAATAAACATATAACAGAAAAAATAATTAAAATCATGGAGGCGATATTTTTTTGAACAATGAAATACAAAAAGAAAAAAGCGATGAAGTAAACCAGACGGATAGTAACATAAGAAATGTAAATCTAACTGAGATAAACCATTCAGATGCTAGCAAGGCGGAAGAGAAAATAACTGAAGTAACTTCAACTGTGTCAGACGATAATAAAGTTGTTGTAAAAAGAAACATAAAGGACTGTGTTTTCACAGATTTATTCAGCAATAAAAAATACCTTTTGGAATTATATTTATCACTTCATCCTGAAGACACCGGTATAACAGAAGATGATCTGACCGATATTACAATAGAGAATGTATTAGTCAATGATTTATATAATGATTTAGGGTTTCGTGTTGGAGACAGGCTGATTATCTTAGTCGAGGCACAGAGTACATGGTCGCCGAATATACTGATAAGATCCCTTTTGTATGTGGCAACAACGTATCAGAATTACATCAACGAAAGAAATCTTGATGTATATTCTTCAACGAAAATCAGCATTCCAAAGCCGGAATTATATGTAATCTACACAGGAGAGCATAAAGAAAGACCTAAAGAAATGATATTATCTGAAGAATTCTTCCCAGATACAGAAGATATCTCACTTGATGTAAAGGTGAAGATGATTTATGGAGATAATGAAGACGATATCATTGGTCAGTATGTAATATTTACAAAAGTTTATGACGAGCAACGGAAGTTGTATGGAAGGACACGTAAAGCAATTGAAGAAACAATCCGTATATGTAAAGAGCGAAATGTTTTGAAGGAATATTTAGAAAGTCGAGAAGGAGAGGTGGTCACAATGATGATGACATTATTTGATGAGGAACAGATAGCAAGAAATCATGATGAATCTATTCGTCGAGAAGCAGCCGAAAAGGCAGCAAAAAGAGAAAAGGAACAGGCAATTGCCAATATCATTACTGTCTACAGACAAATTGATGGGCCAATGGATGTTGCTGTCCAAAATGTTATGCAAATGTATGGATATTCCGAGAAAGATGCTATAGCAATTGTTCAGAAATATTGGGATGAAGTTCCTGTAACCATTAATATCAATATGCCAAAGAATGATTAGATAAAATAACATGAAAGGGATAATTTTTTGAACAAAGAAGTACAGAATGAAGAAAATCCAACAGTAAGACAACGCTACAAATCTACTAATAAAAGAGTAAGAACATCGCTTAAACTTATCATAGGGCATCGCCCTCTCTTTCGTAAGACTAGAGGGAATATAATAATCAGAAAATCACATCCTGTTTTCTTGTCAATTATACAATTAAAATATATCACCCAAAGAACAAATTTTACGAAGAAATTATTGTATGCAGTGTTCACACAAGAGGAGGTTTTGAAAAGAATATGAATGATTTGTTTACAAGATGGAGGGAAGCACGTCCGGAGTATGACCAATTTAACGAGGATGGTATTGTTAATAAGGAATGTTGGGATGGCATAGAACCATCCAAGAAAATTCTTTTTATTTTAAAAGAAACGAATGGACTTGAAGGCAGTTTAGCGGATTTCTTGAAAAATTGGGGAAGTCCACACTATTACAGAACATGGAATAATATAGCCAGATGGGCTGAGATTATTATTTCCGGCACATATTTAGATAATGTCAGCCGCCAGCAGCTACACGATTCTCTTCAGAAAATTGCAGCAATAAATATAAAGAAACAGGCAGGCACATCCCATTCAAATCGAAAGATGATTTTTGAAACAGCAGACAGAGATCAGAAATTTTTGCAGGAAGAAATACAGGGAATAGATGCAGGACTAATAATTACATGTGGATTTAATGTAGTTTCGGATTGTCTGCATAGCCACATTTTTAAAGAACCAGATAACTGGATAACAGACAAGGAGACGGGACTTTGGTATTATAATTCAAACTTCATTCAAGAGAATAAAAAGACAACAGTGATTAGCATGCCACATCCGAATCGTGCAAAAAAGAAATACACGCTCAAGCTGAAAAGCCTGATTCAGAGAATATAAATTTGAAATACAGACAGCAATATTCAAATAAATGATGTCCACCTTAAGCATTGCATTCCTTCTTCGGATTGGTTTTGTAATCATTTCCATCTGCCTGAACTTTTCTCTCTTCAAGAACATTCTTAGCATGTTTTAATTGTGTCATATCCGCTTTTCTGCATTTCTTTTTACATTTCTTATAGAATTTTTTTCTATAATTTTTCTAAATTTATATATTTCCTCAAAGTCACTTATGAGTTTGCTTTTATCTTCTAAAGTAGACATATAAAATTCCCCTCATTTAAGTCGAACTTCACTATAGCATAAAAAGAACCGCCGTCTATGAACTTAATCATAAACGACGGTTCCATGTAATATCCGAAGATATTGTATCATTGAATGTCTGCTATGAAACATTCGGGATGATGATTATGAATAATCATTATAATTACTTACTTTTAAAAGTAGGTTTAGTTACTACCACTTTACTAGAACTTCCTGTAGCTTTGCTTGTAATTATTACCTTATTGCCATCTGTTTTTGCTACGACTTTACTACTATTCAATTTTTTACCATCAGCAGTTTCAGCATTAATTGCATTTGCAATATTCTCGGCAATCTTACTCATGCTATCACCAACCGAAACATTGACTTCAACATCTACATTCACACTAGTGTTTGAATCAACTGTGCTAAAATGAACAGTCACAGTACCGGCAAGCTCGCTTCCTTTTGTAACTTCAAATGTTGCTGTACCGGCTGTTGCGTCAGCATCTTTAACCTCATCCTTACCATTCACAACCACAGAGCTTGTTGCAGTCACACTTTCAGTATTTGAAAGAATTTCTGCTGTAATATCACCTTTTCCGGCTTTTGTAGCTTCAATCGTTACTACAGCTCCTTCAACTGTCACTTTATATGCGCCACTTATCTTACTATCTTTATTCAAAGTATCACTGATCTTTCCAGCAACTTTATCGTTGTTATCATCATCTGCAACTAATGCAACTGGTACAATGTTAGATTCATTTCCAGGTCCTGCAACAAGTACCTTTATGCTACGTTCTCCGCTTCCGGCATTATTAACAGTCAAAGTTGTCTTTGCGGCTACTGCTGAAGATGCACTTGCCTCAGGAGCTCCATCTGTCATCACAGGGGTTGAGAATTCTGCACCCTGCACTTCTGTTTTAACTATAGTTCCATTTTTTGCATACTCCTTGGTCTTTGAATCATATGTATAAACCTCAATTTTTGGAGTACCAGTCACTACGATACCTGTAATCTTCATATTATCAAGATTTACATCCTTGTCAACAGTAATTTCAACATTATTGCTTGTGGCATTCTGTACATTTAATGTGCAAGCTTTCTTTACTAATATCCTATTTTTAAATGTACCACCTACACCTACACCTTTAAAATCTTTATCAACCTTCAATGTAATAGTTCCTGTTGTGTCAATTGTGAAGTTAGTAACAGTCACATTAGCTCCCTTAACTTCAACAGCACCGGCATTTGCATCTGTTACATTCAACTCGTCAATAGTAATCTTGTTAGTTGAACTTACTCCATAATAATTACCTCCAGAAGTAGCAGCACTATCAAGAACTAATGAACCATCTAATATATCTTTAACATTTACTGTTTTCGCTGTTACATTTCTAAATACTACATCTGCGTTAGGTGCATTGATTGTAATTGTATCAGCTATTACATTAGAAATTATAAGCTTACCTGTTTCCTGTGTTTCAATCTTTAAGTCTTTAACAGTCTTACCAGCAAAGTTTACAGGTGTTGTATGCTTAAGTGTGAATGTATGCTCAGCTGTATCATTTGAGAAATCAACATTGCTTAAGTCATAATCTTTATATATACCTTCATCGAAGTAATTCTGTAAATCTTTAACTTTTACATTTATAACACTAGCAGCATTAGAATCCACAGTCTTGTTATTAAATTCTTCATAATTCCAAACAAATACGTTAGTACCTAAAATACTATCTTTAGTTAATAACTTACGTCCACCGTTGCTTAACTGTTCACCTACAGCTGACTCGAGTGCTTCACTGATATTGATTGTATTTGAACTGTCAGTTAACGCATCTTTTAAATGAATTGCAACTATATCTGAGTAACCATTCTTAGTAACTGCATTTTCGTTATAATCCTTTACACTTGAGTCAATCTTTGAAGTTGTTGGTAATGTATTACCATTTACTGTGTAGTTTGTAGTTGCACCTGCATTTGCAGTATTTCCATATGTCTTAATCTTTTTGTTGAACTTAACGTAGATTACATCCTCGTCTTTATAATCAACATCGTTTTCCTTATCAAGAGTTATAGGATTATCTTTATCAGTATTATTTGCTTTTACTGCTACAACCCAGAGTACTTTGAATCCGTCACTAACTATTGGCTTATCAACTACGAAGTTAGGCTCAACCAATGTAGGTGATGTATTTCCGACATCATCAGATACGTTTCTTACAACGACTTTCCATGTACCTGTTGATATAGTGCTGTCAGGAACAACCTTGATTTGATTATCATGATCGTTGATGTCTACAATGTGTCCCTGGATAGTTTCCTTGTCACCACTTGAGATAAACTGTACGATTGGTTCTGAAAGTTTTGTACCCTGCTCTTCCTTTGGTGTTAACGTTCTGTTACCATCAACAGAAATCTGTACAGGTTCGCTCATATCGATGAATACAGCATTGTCCTTTATTGTTACCTTTGTCATTTCTGTACTTGTAACATCAGGCTCTTTCATTATCTTGTCATTTAACTCTAATGAAATCTCTGCATTCTTTAATCCGTTTAATTCATTTTTAACTACATCTTTATTAAGGAATAAACGGAAGTTAAAGTTATAGTAGTTTTTCTTTGATTCTTTTGTATTTAAAATATTTGTCCAATCATCTTTAAGTTCAACGATAAACTCATCGTCCGTATCTTTCACTTGGCGGATACTGATTGGATTTCCTGATACATCTTTCCATGTACCGTCTTCATACTTCTGTAACTTTAAGTTGCCATTTAAATCATTTATAGAAACAGGTGTGCTGAATTTGACATCATACTGCTCTGGTGATTCAACTGTTACATTCGCTGTAGGAGCTGCCTCATTAGCTTCGATTACGAAGTCAAGTGTCTGAGTGTTGATGATATTGTTAAGAGTATCTTTCACGTTAGCCCAGTCACCAATCTTGTTACCCTGTACAGAGTGGCTTCCTGCAGGGAAGTAAATCTGATCTCCATCTTTATCTTTACCTAAGGTAATAGTTACAACATTTCTTGTATCTTTGCCGGTGTTGTCATTAAATGTACCAACTTCAGCTTTTGCCTGTACACCTTTACCATATGATACACCATATCTTTCATCATTAAGTTTTATGTTGTCAATTACCCATTTCTCTAAATCTTCTGCACTGTTATCTTTAGTACGATTCTGTACCGGCTCAGAGAATGTAATTTCAATTTTTCTTAAGCTCTTATTTGGATTTGTTACACTGAGCATTGAAGGATTACATACATCTGTAACATATGTAGATTTTGACTCTGTTGTAGGTACTGCCTTAGTCTTATCTGTTATCTTAACTATAGCCTTAGAGTTATCTGTCAATATGTTATCCTTTGTATCCACATCAAGAATTGCATATAATGCTTTTGGATTATCTGGAACAGGAGCTAATGCCATTGGATTAAATGTTTGTTTACAGCCTTCAACAGTTTCTGCTGTTCCTGCATTATCACCAATTGTTATCTCCAGCTTGCTTGAATCATATTTATACTTATTTTTGTCATCATTCTTTGTGTAATCTGTTACATTTACATCTTTATTGAAGTAAAGAATCACTCTGTCACAAGTCTCAACCATTACATCTGTTAAAGATGCACCATTGTTGTTTGTATCCACGTTAGGATTCATGCTGAGTATTCTCTTTGCATCGATGTTTATTAAATCCTTGTTGTCAGAAGCCACAACTGTTGCTGTAACGAGAGCATCTTTCTTTGTAGAAGAAATTTCAGATGTGAAGATGTTTGTTGCAACACCACTCTGAGCTGATACCTTAGTCTCTGCAAAGTTACCTGCTGTTGTTGTGAAACGAATCTCGGCATTATCTTTGATTACGTTACCTGCATCATCTTTTAATGTAACTACGAATTTTGCAGTTTCTTTACCATCAGACTTAATCTCTGTAATGCTCTTGCCTGTCTTAACATCAACTATATCCATATCTGCCTTGTAAGTAATCTTTCTTGCTACGAAATCTACTTTTCCGTCAGCAACTGCTTTACCGTTAGCATCAATGATGTTCTTAACTGCGACTGTGTATGTCTTGTCAAGTTCCATTCCTGAAACTGTAAGGAGTACAGACTTCTGGTCATCTGTGATCTTAACGTCTGAGATTGTAAGACCTTCGATTGAGAAGTTATCCTTTGTAGGAACTGCAATCTTGTTAGTGAAGTTAACCTGTACCTGTGTTTCGTTAGATTTGTAAGCATCCTTTAATTCAGCCTTAACCTCATTAACTGATTCAAGCTTTGC
>JALERT010000144.1 GCA_022764445.1 Lachnospiraceae bacterium
CCATTTTAAATGCATCTTTATAGTAGCAGGCACATTTTATACAAGCTTCGCTTGTGGTGCCTGCGTAGGTCATAAGAAATCTTCCCATCTTCGATGGGTCCCTTCTTATGACAAATTAATGCATGGGGCTGTAATCTGGCACAATATAATTATTGGCGCATAGCTTGACAGCAAGTGTCAAGCTTGCGTCTGTACAGTAACAAATAGCTGCCTATTTTATTTATTTTTTCCACATCCCCTATTGATTTTCTTGAAAACAAATGATATATTATACTTATACATATGAATAGTTGTTCATATGAACATAACTGAAAAACGTTTTCATATTCAAAATGATTTTAAATTTTGGTGTGAATTGTAACGATTTTTGTATAGATATGGAGGTTAAATATGAAGAAAAAATACTCTATAAGCGGCATTGACTGCGCCAACTGTGCGGCTAAGGTTGAAGCTAAGATGAATGAACTGCCGGAGGTTGACAGTGTAATACTTACATTTGCCACAGGTCAGCTTCTTGTGGAAGCAGAGAATCCTGATGAGGTACTTCCTTTATTAAGAGATATTGCTGATAATGCAGAGCCTGGAACTGTTATAGAAGAATTAAAAAGAGGAAAGAAAGCACATGCACATGAGCACCACCATCATCATGAAGACTGTGGATGTGGAGAGCATGATCATCACCATGAAAACTGCGGATGTGAAGGGCATAAACAGCATCACGAAGGCTGCGGATGTGGAGAGCATGAACATAATCACGAAAACTGTGGATGCGAGGGACATCATCACACTCATGAAGATTGTAAGTGTGGAGAACACGAACATAATCATGACCATGCTCATGGAAATAGTTCTGATGAAGAAGATGGAGTAAAGGGTGAACTTATACAGATAGGTATTGGCATCGTACTTTTTGCTGCAGGAATGGCAGTAGAGAAGTCAGGGATTTTTATGACGGGTATAGAGCTGGTCGTATTTATAGCAGCTTATCTTGTGCTTGGCGGTGAGGTACTTATGACCGCTGTTAAGAATATTTTCAGAGGAAAGGTTTTTGATGAAAATTTCCTGATGAGTATGGCTACTATCGGTGCATTTTTCATTGGAGAATATCCGGAAGCTGTCGGTGTAATGCTTTTTTACAGAATAGGCGAACTTTTTGAAGACATTGCTGTAGGAAGAAGCAGAAAGCAGATTATGGAGGCTGTGGATTTAAGACCGGAAGTTGTGAGAATTGTGTCAGAAGACGGGATAAAAGAGATTGATCCGGAAGATGCAGTTATCGGAGATATAATAGAGGTAAGACCGGGAGACAGAATACCTCTTGACGGTGTGATTGTAAATGGAGAAAGCCGCATTGATACATCAGCTGTTACGGGTGAGCCTGTTCCTGTGGGTGTTAGTGAAGGAAGCCACGTTATATCAGGTTGTGTCAATGTATCGGGACTTATAAGGATAAAAGTTGAGAAGCAGCTTGAAGAATCAATGGTTACACGTATACTTGAGGCTGTCGAGAATGCAGCAGCATCCAAACCAAAGATTGACAGGTTTATAAGTAAATTTGCGAGAATTTATACACCATTTGTAGTAATTGCAGCAGTTATTACGGCAATAGTGCCATCACTTATAACAGGTAACTGGTCACACTGGGTATATACAGCACTTACATTTCTTGTAATAAGCTGTCCATGTGCGCTTGTGCTTAGTGTTCCACTTGCATTCTTTGCAGGAATCGGGGCAGGCTCCAAGAAGGGAATACTTTTTAAGGGCGGCGTGTCACTTGAAGTTCTTGCTGACATTAAGGCAATAGTTATGGATAAGACAGGAACTGTAACGGAAGGAAACTTTACTGTAGCATCTGTAGAACCGGCAGACGGTATAAGCAGGGAAGAGCTTCTCGCTTATGCAGGATGTGCAGAAAGAGCATCAACACATCCGATTGCAGTAAGTATTATGGAAGAAGTTCAGAAGAACGATATCGATTTACCGGAAGCTATGGAAGTAAAAGAAGTATCGGGAAAAGGTATAGAAGTAAAATTCTCTGAAGGAAAACTTCTTTGCGGAAGTATCAAACTTTTAGAAGAGAATAACGTATCAATTCCTGACACACTTAGTAAAGAATACGGCACAGAAGTGCTTCTTGCATTAAATGGTAAATTTATAGGTCAGGTTGTAATAAATGATACAGTAAAATCTGACTCAAAAGCTGCAGTAGAAGATATGAAGAAAAAAGGCTTGTGGACAGCCATGCTTACAGGCGACTCGGAGGATAATGCACGCATGGTGGCCGATATGGCAGACATAGATATGTACTATGCAAGACTAATGCCTGAGGATAAACTTAACAATCTTAGTAAGATTCGAGAAGAGCATGGCTCTGTAATGTTTGTCGGTGATGGTATCAATGATGCACCTGTGCTTGCTGGAGCAGATGTAGGAGCAGCTATGGGAAGTGGGGCAGATGCAGCAATTGAAGCAGCCGATGTAGTATTTATGAATTCAAGATTAAGTTCAGTGCCTGAAAGCATAAAGATAGCAAGGGCAACAAAGAGAATTGCCATGGAAAATGTAGTGGGGGCACTTGTTATAAAGGCTCTTGTAATGATACTTGGATTTATGGGAATTGCGTCCATGTGGATGGCTGTCTTTGCAGACTCAGGTGTTGCGATGATTTGTGTATTTAACTCGATTCGTATTCTTTTTAGTAAAAAGTAGTTTGGTGTCTGGTTTTATGAATGTAGGAAATTTTAGGTGTGAACAGTAACCTTTTATAGTATGAAATAAAGATTGACACCACATATAATGCCACATATACTGTAAGCAGTGGGCATTTATAATGTCAAAATGGGATAAGCTATTAGAATGAATCAGTATTGTGTCTATTTTCTCTCTAAAAATGATGCAGTATATTCAAAATAATGCATAGTATAACCCAAAATGAAAGGAGAATATAAAATGACTAAAGAGAATTACGACGGATATAAGTATATAGAGGGTGGTGTTTGTGCATCGAAGGGATTTGTAGCCAATGGTCTTAACTGCGGCATTAATCCTGATAAAAATAAAAATGATCTTGGTGCTGTATACAGTGAGACAATCTGTGATGCAGCGGCAGTATATACACAGAATAAAGTTAAAGGAGCACCTGTAATAGTAACAAAGAAGCACCTTGAGGCAAGCAAAGGTAAGGCAAAGGCTGTCATAGTCAACTCTAAGAATGCCAATACATGTAATGCAGATGGTGAAGAGATTGCTGAAAAGGTATGTTCTCTCGCAGCAGATGCACTTGGAATTAAGCCAGAGGAAGTTATTGTAGGCTCTACAGGTGTTATCGGAATGAGACTTTCCATCGAGCCATTTGCCACTCATATGCAGGAACTTATCGATGGAATGACAGTTGAAGGACATACAGAGGCAGCTAATGCAATCATGACTACAGATACTGTTCGTAAAGAAGTTGCAGTTGAATTTGATATAGATGGTCATACATGTCATCTGGGTGGTATGGCAAAGGGAAGCGGAATGATTCATCCTAATATGGCAACAACGCTTAACTTTGTAACATCTGATGTAGCCATTTCCTCTGAAATGGTTCAGAAGGCGTTAAGTGAAATAGTAAAAGTTACATATAATTGTCTCAGTATAGATGGAGATACATCTACAAATGATATGGTAAGTGTCATGGCAAATGGTCTTGCGGGTAATGATAAGATTACATCAGAAGGCGAAGCATACGAAAAGTTTAAGCTTGCATTATATATAGTAATGTCCAATATGACAAAGATGCTTGCCGCCGATGGCGAAGGTGCATCTAAGCTCCTTGAGTGTACATGCAAGGGAGCACCAGATCAGGATACGGCCATAATCGTAGCCAAGAGTGTAATACGTTCACCACTTTTCAAGTGTGCAATGTTTGGCGAGGATGCCAACTGGGGACGAATCCTTTGTGCAATCGGATACGCAGAGGCAGAATTTGATATAAATAAAGTAGATGTAGACCTTGCATCGGCAGCAGGAAAAGTAGCAGTATGCCGTAATGGTGCAGGAGTTGAATTTTCAGAAGATGAAGCAGCTAAGGTACTTGCAGAAGATGAAATATTTATCGATATAGATCTTAAGCAGGGAGATGCACAGGCAAAAGCCTGGGGATGTGACCTTACATATGATTATGTAAAGATTAATGGGGATTATCGTTCATAATTACAGGAAAATTGCAGTATTAAGTGTATAAGTGATAATAAAGTTTATCATAATTTTACTGCTTAAATTAAGAGGGGAAATTAATATCATGAAGTTAATGTATCACAGTAAGAAAAATCTGTGCTTATTTATGACATTAATAATGTTACTTACAGGGTTGTGTTTTTTTAATATCAAGGCAGAACCCTATTTAAAGTGCGCAGATAATGGAAGTGGTACATTATTTATTGATAAGTCATATAATCTTCCACAGGGAGATGATATATGTACAAATGAGCTCATAAGTTCACATGTAGAGGTGTCATCGCCATGTCATGTGAGGCGTAATGTGCAGAGGCAGATAGTAAAAAGCATAGCAGTATTCTGGCTCGTTATCTGTACCATAAGCAAAACATTACATACTTCACAATACATGGTAAGGCATAGGAATATCAGTAAGATATCAGAGCACTTTATTATAAGTTACATTCATCATCAGGACGGATCAAAAGGCTGAGCTATAATTAAGCGGATATTTGTAAATAATAATGTTACTGTGAGCACCATAGGTGTGAACATTAACATAATGATTAATAAGGAGTACCTTAGATAAAAGGATACTTCCTTATATCTAAGAGTCACTCCGGAATGGAGAGATTATTATGGCAACAAATATAGCATTAGTTATAGCAGCAGTTTTTGCAGTAGGTTTAAGCGTATGGTGCTGGTGGTTTGAAAATGGTGGTTCAGATGATGATAAAGAAGAAACAGAAACCGCCGATGATGAGAAACAGAATGTCTAGTATGATTAATGTTTTCCTGGAGTTTCTTTGTGCTTGGTTTTGTGATGCAAGAGGGATTCTGAGATAGTATATTAATTCAATGGAGGAATTTTTTATGAGAAAAACAAAGATAATATGTACTCTTGGTCCTGCTACTGAAGATGATAACGTACTTCGTGATCTTATGTTAAGCGGCATGAATGTTGCGAGAATTAACTTTTCGCATGGTACTCATGAAAGTCATCTAAAGACTATCAACAGAGTTAAAAAGATGAGAAGTGAACTGGGACTTCCTGTTGCACTTCTTCTTGATACAAGCGGCCCTGAGATAAGAGTAGGTGATTTTGAGGATGGAAAGATAGAACTTAAAAAAGGTGACACATTTGTACTTACAACGAAAGACGTTATGGGTACAAAAGATATTGTCTCAATAACATATAAAGAACTTGTTCATGATGTTAAACCGGGTATGAGAATCCTTATAGATGATGGTCTTATCGAGATGAAGGTAAAAGAAGTGACGGATACGGACATAGTATGCTGTGTCGAAAATGGAGGAGCTGTATCAAATCACAAAGGAGTAAATGTTCCAAATGCCAATCTCAGTATGCCATATATTAGCGAGAAGGACAGAGGCGATATTTTATTTGGCATAGAGCAGGATTTTGATTTCATAGCGGCTTCATTTGTAAGAAGTGCTGATGATGTGGCACAGATAAGAAAGATACTTGATGAGAAGAACTGCGATAGTCTTAAGATAATATCAAAGATAGAGAACAGACAGGGTGTAGACAATATCGATGAAATCCTTGATATATCTGATGGTATCATGGTTGCAAGAGGTGATATGGGAGTTGAGATACCTATAAGAGAGCTTCCTGCGATACAGAAAATGATAATCAAGAAGGTGTACAATGCTGACAAGGTAGTTATAACAGCTACACAGATGCTTGATTCTATGATGAAAAATCCTCGTCCGACAAGGGCAGAGGCAACTGATGTAGCCAATGCCATATATGACGGAACAAGTGCAATCATGCTGTCAGGAGAGACAGCAGCAGGCAAATATCCTCTTGAAGCACTAAAAACCATGGTAGAGATAGCAGAATATACAGAAAATGATATTGATTACGGTAAACGCTTCAGATCACTTGAAAGAATGGAAAATCCTGAGGTGACAGATGCTATTTCCCATGCAACATGTATGAGTGCGATAGATATAAATGCAGCGGCTATCGTCACAATTACAAAGTCAGGAAGAACGGCGCGTATGATATCAAGATACCGTCCGAGCTGCCCTATAATCGGATGCACACCTCTTGAAAAGACTTATTATCAGATGAATCTTTCATGGGGAGTACAACCTGTCATAATTGATGAAGAAACTGATACGGAAGAACTTTTCCACAATTCTATGGAAAAAGTACAAAAAAGCGGATATATCAATTCTGGAGAAATTGCTGTTATTACAGCAGGTGTTCCACTGGGAATATCAGGCACGACCAATATCATAAGGGTAGCCGTAGCAGGAGAAATGTAAACTCATCTTTCCCAGAATCTTCGCAGGCAGTCGCTCATGGAAGTCCTGTCTACGACATCATAAGGAAACCATTCTTTAGGGAATAGTTTTTGATAGCTGCTTTGCAGAAAGCGCTCATCAAGAAGCAGAATCGCACCTTTGTCGCTGTCTGTTCTTATAACACGACCGGCGGCCTGAAGAACTTTATTCATACCGGGGTATTGATAAGCATAGCTAAAGCCTGAACCATTATTACTGTCGAAGTATTCACGGAAAAGTTCATTTTCCGTACAGACCATAGGAAGACCGGTTCCAACTATGACAGTACCAATAAGGCGGCTGTCCTTAAGATCAATACCCTCACCAAAGATACCACCCAATACGCATAAGCCGAGGGTGGTATTTTTTGGTGTGTCCTCAAAATGGGACAGAAAATCTTCCTGTTCATTTTCACTCATTGAAGATGACTGCATGTAAATTTCGGGAACAGGTGAGCAGTGTATGTGGTAAAGTTCACACAAATATATGCATATATCTTTCATCATCTTATAAGATGGAAAGAATATAAGGTAATTGCCCTTTTTGGCAGCAACAAAATCATGTATATATTCTGCTATCTTAGTATATTCAAAATGACCACGTCTTGTATATTTTGTACTGACATCACGCCCTATCATAAGAAGCCGGTTCTCTTTTGGGAAAGGAGAAGGTGCATATATTGCATAATCATCTTCTCCTCCCGCAAGCTGATCCATATAGTATCGTATCGGAAGAAGAGTCGCAGAGAAGAATATGGCGGCTCTTGCTTTCTTAAGGCATATATCAAGATTAGTTGACGGGTCCATGCACTGCAGATGAAGACAAAATTCACCGTTATCTGTGTAGTCAGAGTATATTATATATTTATCATCAAGTATTTCGTATATAGATAAAAATGACCTGATATTGAAGTAAAATTCAAGAAGCTTATCTCTTGCATCTGAATCCATAGGATGATCTGTATGGGGATTATCCTGAAGAAATTCTTCAAGATATGATGCGAGCCTCATAAGTCGTATAATAAAGTCTTCAATCTCAACAGAATTGTATTTTACAAGATCATCACAGTCCCTTTTCATGGACAGGAGAGAGTTGTTACATTTTTCAGTGGCATTAGTAACCTTTTTAGAATATGACTTTACAAGCTTCTTTGCTGCCAGAAAATCTTCCTTAATAACTGTTGCAGAGTACATGCTTCTTGCACGTTCTACAAGGTTATGAGCTTCATCTATAAGAAATATATAGTCATTTGACTTATCATTTCCAAAAAATCTTTTAAGACTTGCAGTTGGATCAAATGCATAATTGTAGTCACCTATTATAGCGTCTGCCCATGTGGTTGTATCAAGACACATTTCAAAAGGGCAGACATTGTGCTTTTCTGCATATGACAGTATAACTTCCCTAGAAATGTTATTTTCATGTGTGAGTATATCGTAGACTGCGTCATTAACTCTGTCAAAGTGGCCAAGCGCGCGGGGACATGTACCCGGATTGCAGGCAGGTTTATCAAGTATACATATTTTTTCTTTAGCCGTAACAGTTACATACTTTATCTGTACACCCGACTCTGCAAGTATACCAAATGTTTCCTGTGCAACAGTTCTTGTAATTGTTTTAGCTGTTAGATAAAAGATCTTTTCTGCAAGTTCCTCACCCATTGATTTTACGGCAGGAAAGAGAGTTGATATAGTTTTACCCACGCCTGTAGGAGCTTCTATATAAAGACGCTTTTTCCTAAGAATTGACTGGTATACACCTTTTACAAGAGTGTTTTGTCCTTCGCGGTATTCAAAAGGAAATTCAATGTCTTTAATAGAGTTATTTCTTGTATCCTGCCACTTTATCTGCCATGCTGCCCACTTTGCATAACTGTTTATTAGGTCAAAGAACCATTTTTTAAGTGATTTAAAATCAATGTATTCACTAAAGTAGCGAACCTCTTCAGTAGGGATATAGCAGTAGGTCATACGCACTCCGATTCCCTTAAGTTTGTGCTCCGCAGCGTAAATATATGCATAACAGAGAGCCTGTGCGCGATGTACAGGCTTTGCTTCTTTCATATGTGATAATTCTGAATAAACGCCTTTAATCTCATCAATCACTATACCGGTTTCATCGGTAAATATACCATCAGCACGTCCTTCAACACACATCTCAAAGTCAACGTCATCATAGCTTACAGGAACTGTGATACTAAGAGGGACTTCCGGCTGATATCCGGCTCCCATACGTTTCTGGAGTTTTTTGTGTATTCGTGTTCCCTCCTGCATGGCATCAGGATCTTTTAATCCTGAAGAAGTTGTCAGATCACCTGAATTAAGTATAAATTCAACAAGGTTTCGTACAGATATTTTTATAGTGTTCATATTATAAAAGCTCCCTAAGTGTATCTCTGTCCCACAGTACTACACCAATCTTATCAGCAAGCTTTTGTGCGTGGTTGGTAAAGTATCTGTTGGTAAGAACTACAGCTACATGACAGTCATAATATGCTTTCCCGGCATATATCTGCTGTACGGCGTCTATGCCTACGGGACCGCTGTAGCATTTACACTGGATAGCATATGTTATTCCGTCCTTTTCTGCAAGTACATCTACGCCAAAGTCGCCACACGCCTGCGTACTTTCTGCTATATCAAAACCATTGGCGGCGAGTATGTCACATGTCAATTCTTCAAAGGCTATGCCGTCCATACCGTCGATATCCCTCACGCTCATCATTCCTTTTTCAAAAAAGCCGCGTGAATGTCCGGCACGTGATATCTTAAATATACAGAAAAGTACAAAAAATATCCAGATAGAAAATGCAGTAATTTTAAAACTTGTTTCGCTGTTATTACTGCTCATAAGAACATATATAAGAAGTCCAAGACTTAAAAGAATGTATATTATATAGGCTGTTATTTTAAAAGTTATCTTACGCTGCTTCATTTATGTTTTGACCTTTCTTTGTAGGGGATATAGCTGAACTGTTACGAAATATTTATTAAGATTAAGATGTCATAAAGTATAATCTTATATATAAGTTAATTATATCAGAACGTAAGTTTGGTGTAAAGAAAATATAAAAAAGTTGAAGACTTTTGTTTTTTTGTATCGTTATATATAATAGCAGGGGAAAAAAGTAAGTATGCTTTTACCGCTGTATTTCATAGGAAGCAGACAGGGAGGTGAAGTGCTTTGGATAAAGAAATGTCAGAGGTTGACCGGGAGTTTATAGGATTGGTTGAACAATATCAAAGGCTGACATTTTCAGTATGTTATAAGATTACACAAAATTATTTTGATGCGGAAGATATGACACAGGAAACATTTTTAGCAGTATACAAGGCACTTCCCGAATTTGATGGAGTCAATCCGGGAGGCTTCATTACAAGGGTAGCTACCAATAAATGTCTGGATTATTTGAAAAGAGCCGGCAGACGTGAAATTCCTATGGAGGATGATATATTACATCAAAATGATTCATCATCGCCGCCACCAGAGGAAAAAATACTCCAGGCGGAGATTGATAACGAACTGAAAGATTTGTGCAATAGTTTAAAACCACCATACGATTACGTGGCAAGAGAATATTATTGCAACGGACGTACGGCAGCAGAGATTGCAGCCAGGTCTGATAAAAAAGTCAAGACTATACAGACACAGATACGCCGTGCAAGACAGATGCTACAGAAGAAATGGAAGGCTATAAATAAGAATGGAGGGCGGAGCGATGGCACATTTAAC
>JALERT010000146.1 GCA_022764445.1 Lachnospiraceae bacterium
CCATTTTAAATGCATCTTTATAGTAGCAGGCACATTTTATACAAGCTTCGCTTGTGGTGCCTGCGTAGGTCATAAGAAATCTTCCCATCTTCGATGGGTCCCTTCTTATGACAAATTAATGCATGGGGCTGTAATCTGGCAAAATTTCATTATCGGCGCATAGCTTGACAGCAAGTGTCAAGCTTGCGTCTGTACAGTAACGTATAACCAACATCAACTCATCATTCTTACTCGCCCTTAAGATCTGCCACATCTAAGGTTATTGTTTCTCCTGCATGAACCTCGTCTCCGAGTATCTTCTTGGCAAGAAGTGTTTCTACAGTCTTCTGGAGATATCTCTTAAGAGGTCTTGCCCCAAATGCAGGCTCATATGCTTCATCAGCTATATAATCCATAGCTGCATCTGTCAGCTCAACATGTAGTTCCTTATCTGCAAGACGCTTATTAAGATCGTCAAGAAGGATATCGATTATTCCATTTATATTACTCTTAGTAAGCGGCTTAAACATTACTATTTCGTCAAGACGGTTAAGAAACTCCGGTCTGAAGCTCGCCCTAAGATCAGCCATAGTATTATCCTGTGCTTCTTTACTTATACTTCCGTCGCTCTCGATACCATCAAGCAGATACTGTGAACCGATATTGGATGTAAGAATCAGTATCGTATTCTTAAAGTCTACCGTACGTCCCTGAGAGTCTGTGATACGTCCGTCATCAAGCACCTGAAGAAGTATATTAAATACATCAGGGTGGGCTTTCTCAATCTCATCAAATAATACTACAGAGTATGGCTTTCTTCTTACAGCCTCTGTAAGCTGGCCGCCCTCTTCATATCCTACATATCCCGGAGGTGCTCCTATAAGACGTGACACTGAATACTTCTCCATATATTCACTCATGTCTATACGAACCATATTGGACTCGTCATCAAAAAGACTTGCTGCAAGTGTCTTTGCAAGCTCTGTCTTACCTACACCTGTAGGTCCTAAGAAAAGGAAAGAACCAATTGGTTTAGTAGGATCTTTGATACCTGCTTTAGAACGAAGTATGGCTTCTGATACAAGCTTAACACCTTCATCCTGACCAATCACACGTTTGTGAAGTTCTGACTGGAGATTAAGAGTCTTCTCCCTCTCTCCTTCATTCAATTTGGCGATAGGAATACCGGTCCATCTTGATATAATCTTGGCAATTTCTTCCTCTGTAACATTTTCCTGTACAAGAGTGCGGTCCTGTGATTTAACCTTTTCCTCTTCTGCCGCAAGCTGACGCTCAAGTTCAGGAAGCTTTCCATATTGGAGCTCTGCAAGCTTTTCAAGATTATATTCTCTCTTGGCAGCATCCATTTCTGTATGGATACCTTCTATCTCTTCTTTAATCTTATTAACCTTATCTACTGCTGACTTCTCCTGATCCCACTGTGCTTTCTGCGCCGTAAATGTTTCATTGAGTTCTGCAAGTTCCTTCTGAAGTGCTGCAAGACGTTCTTTTGAAAGGTTATCAGTCTCTTTCTTAAGTGCTGCCTCTTCTATCTGAAGCTGCATAATCTTACGCTGTACCTCATCAAGCTCTGCCGGCATACTGTCAAGCTCTGTCTTAATCATCGCACATGCTTCATCTACAAGGTCTATTGCCTTATCAGGCAGGAATCTGTCCGATATATACCTGTCTGACAATGTAGCTGCTGCAACAAGTGCAGAGTCATTAATTTTTACACCGTGGAATACTTCATATCTGTCTTTAAGACCACGAAGTATTGATATAGTATCTTCAACTGTAGGCTCATCTACCGTTACAGGCTGGAATCTTCTTTCAAGTGCAGCATCCTTTTCGATATACATACGATATTCGTCAAGAGTTGTCGCACCTATACAATGAAGTTCACCTCTTGCAAGCATTGGCTTAAGCATATTGCCTGCATCCATCGCACCTTCTGTCTTACCTGCTCCAACTATAGTATGAAGCTCATCTATAAATAATATAATCTGACCTTCACTCTTCTTAACTTCTTCAAGTACAGCCTTAAGTCTTTCTTCAAATTCACCTCTGTACTTTGCACCTGCCACAAGAGCACCCATATCAAGGGCAAATATTTTCTTGTCCTTTAATGTCTCCGGTACATCGCCTCTTACTATACGCTGTGCAAGACCTTCTATCGCGGCAGTCTTACCAACACCTGGTTCACCTATAAGAACAGGGTTATTTTTCGTCTTACGCGAAAGAATACGGATAATATTTCTAATCTCCTCATCTCGACCGATTACGGGATCCATCTTACCCTCTTTGGCACGTTCTACAAGATCTGTACCATATTTTTCAAGTGTATCATAGGTAGCTTCAGGATTGTCACTTGTAACTCTCTGATTGCCTCTGACCTGTGACAATGCCTGAAGGAATCTCTCCCTTGTAATCTGTGTCTGCTTCATGAGAGCCTTTATCTCTTTACTTGGATGAGCAAGGAGACTTAAGAAAAGATGCTCAACAGATACGTATTCATCTCCCATACGCTTTGCCTCGTCTTCTGCATATACAAGCGTCTCATTGAGAGGCTGGTCAATATGCATCTGACCTCCCGATACCTTTGGACGCTTATTAAGCAAGTCTTCCACCTGTGCGGTAAATACATCAGGCTCTATTCCCATCTTCTCTATGAGCTTGCGAATCAAACTGTCTTCTACATTCATCATCGCCATGAGCATATGCTCCTGTCCAATTTCCTGATGACCATAATCCATAGCAATTTTTTCGCATCCCTGTACAACTTCCTGGGACTTCTGTGTAAATTTACTGATATTCATGTGTTCTCCTCCTCTCCTGATGCATGTATAAATGGTATAACTATAACTATTCCACCCCTATGCATCTGTTATATGCTAACTTTTTGTTGTTTGCAATCATAGCACCATTTGTTAGCACTGTCAAGAGGTGAGTGCTAATTTTATTTTGTAATCGTAAAAATTTAACCTTTCATTCACTTAATGAATAAAAGGCTAAATTCAACAGATATTTTATTTCGATATCTTTTATCGGACTTCTCTCCATCGCAAGAAGATAATCGTCTTTATCAACAAGACTCCAGTCAACAACTTTTCCTATCTCATTTTTTAATATAAGATCCAGCCATATTCGTGTACTCCTGCCATTTCCCTCTCTGAAAGGATGTGCAACATTCATCTCCACATATTTTTCAATTATCTCATCATATGTAGACTGTGGCATCTTTTCAATATTGTTCAATGCTTCTTTCAAATACATCACAGGAGCGAACCTAAAGCTTCCTTTTGCAATGTTAACATCTCTTATTTTTCCAGCGAACTCATAAATATCTTCAAACAAATGCTTATGAATTGAAATAAGTGCCTCCAAAATATATCTCTTCATATTCTACCCAATAAGCACCTTTTTACCCTCAAATGCAAAACCATACTTTCTTATATTCTCAGGCTTAAATCCTCTCGCAATAAGACCTGTCGCATACTTCTTTTCTTCAATTTGGTCAAGGGCTGACTGTACTGTTTCTTCAAGAGATGATTCTTTTCTCGGATTA
>JALERT010000043.1 GCA_022764445.1 Lachnospiraceae bacterium
TATGAATATATTAAAAGGGTAGAATAAAAAAACATAAAAATGGGTTGACATTTTTGTCAACCTGTTTTATTGTATTAAGTGTATTAATTGCAATAGTACAGTTAGAAAAGTAGAAAAGCAAAGTATTCAAAAATAAGGAAAGCAGTTTTAGTCATTAGCTGTTTGAGGAGGTGACGAGTAGTGATACGAATTAATTACAGGGATTCCAAACCAATATACGAGCAGATAAAGGATGGATTTAGAAGACTTATTACACAAGGTATTATGACGACAGATGAGAAGCTTCCATCTGTCAGGGAACTTGCTACTAACCTTACTATCAATCCAAATACAATCCAGCGTGCATACAGGGAACTGGAGGCTGACGGATATGTTTATACGGTAGCAGGTAAAGGATGTTTTGTGGCAGGTGTACCTGCGATAGATGAGGTAAGAAAGAAGGAGCTTATGGATAAGTTAAAGGAGATAATTGAAGAACTTGAAATGATGGGTATCTCAAAGGAAGACATTGTAAAAGAGGTACAGAATATAATGGTTGAAAGGGAGGAGAGCAAATGATACAGGGAAAGAAAATCTGTAAAAGCTTTGATGGATTTAAGGCGCTTAACGAAGCAAGTTTCCACGTACAAAAGGGAGCAGTGTATGGACTTGTAGGACCTAATGGTGCCGGTAAATCTACATTACTTCGCCATATTACAGGCGTATTCAGACAAGACAGCGGACAGATACTGGTTGACGGAGAAGAAGTTTATGAGAATCCGGCAGTAAAGTCAAAGATAGCATATATACCGGATGATATGTTTTACTTCAGACAGTCCAATATCGTAGATATGAAGAACTACTATAAGGGGATTTATCCAAAATTTGATGATGAACTTTTTGAAAAACTATTTGAATGTTTTCCATCAATAGATAAGAAGAAAAATATAAGGCGTATGTCAAAGGGTATGCAGAAGCAGACAGCATTTTTACTTGCGATAGCTATGAGACCTGAGATACTGATACTTGACGAGCCGGTAGACGGACTTGATCCCGTTATGAGGAGACAGATATGGAGTATAATCCTTAATGCTGTCAGTGAAGAAGAAATGACGGTAATGGTTTCATCACACAACCTTAGAGAGCTTGAAGATGTATGTGACCATGTGGGCATTATGAATAAAGGCTCAATAATAATTGAGCGTTCATTATCAGAGCTTCAAAGCAGTGTGAGCAAGGTTCAGATCGCATTTAGCGGGGAAGTTCCTTCGCTTAAGGAAGAACTAAACATAATGAACCACACATCTATGGGCAAGGTGCAGACATTGATAATTAAAGGTGATCAGCAGGAAATTAAAGATAAACTTAAATCATATAATCCAATACTTATGGATATGCTGCCACTTACACTTGAAGAGATATTTATATATGAACTGGGAGGTGAAGACTATGGAGTCAAAGACATCATTCTTTAATAAAACAATATTTATGAAGGATATAACAAGATTTTGGGCAGTATGGGGGCTTGAAGCTATCGGCTTATTAATGGCAGGAATTCTTCCTGTATATACATCATGTAACAATATAGTACAGAACTATAGTGTTGATGACAGTCTTGAGGCTATGAGAAGTGTATTTTCATCAGATGTAATGATAACAGGAAATTCAATAGTAATGGCGGCATTTGCTTTGGTAGCGGCTGTTCTTGTTTTTTCATATATCAATAACACAAGAGATTCATATATGATTCATTCACTTCCTGTAAAAAAAGAAGCATTATTTATATCACATTATGCAGCAGGATTTGTTATGGTAATGGTTCCGTACGTGCTGTATAGCATCATTCTTACGATAATTTCGATGGGATTTGAAGTTGGAATCGCACATGCTCTTGTTGGAGTTATGCTTGAAGGCATAATCGAATTTTTCCTTTTTTACAGCATGATGTGCATGGTCATCATGATAAGTGGTAATTCTGTTATAGCAGCAGTTATCTATGGAGTACTGAATATACTTGTTGTTGGTGTATCAGTATTGTATAACCTTTTAAGTACTCTTCTTGTATATGGACTATCAAGTAATGAATTTTTCTCCGCAAGGCTGATGAAGTTTAGTCCTGTGATATATTTTCTGAAGTATTTCGGACTTGATTGTGGTGATGCATATACTATGGAAAATGCATATAAGAATCTTGGTAGATTTGCTGTATATATTATACCGGCTGTTTTATTCATAATTGTAGCACTTTATCTTTATAAAAAACGTGCAGCAGAGATTGTAGGAGATACGGTGGCCTTTAAATGGTGCAGACCTGTATTTAGGACAGTGTTTACACTTACAGGCGCGCCAAGTGTGGCTTTCCTGTTTTTATTTATAGCGGATATGAATGGTTCTGTTATACAGAAAGCTTCCAATAATTTCCCGTTAGTATCGATACTTTTTATTTTATGCAGTATAGCATGCTATTTTATAAGTGATATGATTCTAAATAAGACATTCTTTATATGGAAAAAGACTTCTTATGTCGGAATGGGAGTACTTACGATAATACTTTTTGGTTTTATATCATTAATACACTTTGAGATACCTGGTATGATAATACCTAAGAGTGAGAAGGTTGCATGTGTAAGAGTAGGCGACAATCACGGCAATGGCATGATTTATGAAGATCAGGAAACTATAAATAAAATCGTAAATATGCAGAGCAAATTAAAGAAAGGTGATGATTCGGGTAACAGTGAAGAAAATGACCTTTATGTAAATATAGAGTATACAATGAAAGGAACAGGCGAGAGAAGGGAATTTGCATATACATGGAAAGAAAGTACAGATAAAGATAATATTGACATGTATAAAAAGATTTTCAGTGATGGTAAGACTGTACTGGAAGGTTTATTCTCTACATCATATAAAGATATCAATATATACAGCTTTTCAGTAGATGATCATAAACTTCAGCAATCTGTAGAAATCACCGATAAATATGAGGAAAGAGCTCTTATATATAATGCTCTTATAGAGGATATTAAGAATAACTGTTATGATCCTGATAATTGGTCATTTGATGAAAGAGAATTAGTAACCAATATTGATATAGACTTTAGCTTATATAGTAAAGGAAATAAAATAAAAAATCATAATATGGCATATATAAAAGCATTTGAAGGACAGTATGTAAGTATTGCGGTTACTGATAAATTTGTAAATACAGTAAAAGCATTAAAACATTTTGGTTATATAAAGTAAATGCATAATTTAAGCCATAAAGGAAACTCTAATATATGAGTATTAAAAATGTTCTCTTGGGGTCTCTTTTGCACCTGCTTTTTCAAGCACAAGAGATAACGAGAGATCATAAAATATATTGGAGGTTTGTTATGGCGTGTGAAGTTAATTTAAGAAAAGCAGCTATCATAGGCTGTGGATTTGTAGGCTCTGCATCGGCATATACACTGATGCAGAGCAGTCTTTTTTCAGAAATGGTTCTTATAGATGCAGATAAGGACCGTGCTGAGGGCGAGGCGCTTGATATAAGTCATGGTCTTCCTTTTGCTAAGCCTATGAGCATATATGCAGGAGATTATGATGATATAGTTGATGCATCTATCATAATAATTACTGCCGGGGCTGCACAAAAGCCGGGTGAGACAAGACTTGATCTTGTAAAGAAAAATGTCAATATATTTAAGTCGATTATTCCTGAGATTACTAAGAGAAACTGTGACGGTATACTTATCATAGTGTCTAATCCGGTTGATATTCTTACACATGTTGCTCTTAAGTTAAGCGGATTGCCGGAGAACAGGGTGATTGGTTCAGGTACTGTACTTGATACAGCCAGACTTAAGTATCTTCTTGGGGAACACCTTGATGTAGACAGCAGAAGTGTGCATGCGTTTATAATCGGTGAGCATGGTGACAGTGAAATAGCGGCATGGAGCAGTGCCAATGTATCGGGCATAGATATAGATGATTTTTGTGAGATGCGTGGTCACAGACAGCATGACGAAGATATGCATGAGATTGCTGAGCAGGTTAAAAATAGTGCATATGAAATTATTAATAAGAAGAAAGCAACTTACTATGGTATAGGTATGGCTATTAAAAGAATATGCGAGGCTATAGTGAGGGATGAAAAATCTATTCTTCCTGTATCAAGTACGATGCATGGCATATACGGGATAGAGGACATAGTTCTTAGTATGCCGGCTATCGTAGGAAAGAATGGTGTTGAGACACTTGTTCCTATAGAGCTTAATGAAGAAGAGCAGAAAAAGCTTAAGGCATCAGCGAAAACGCTTAAAAAGGTGGCAGAAGATATCGAGGTAGTGTAGGATATTTTAAGTTACAGTTCACACCTAACATTTCCTACATTCATAAAACCTGACAGGCTGTCAGGTTTTATTCATGAAGGGAATAGCCTAACAATTTTTTGACAAATTTTACGATTAATTGTCGAATTTTACAAAGGGGGTGCATTATAAAAAAAATCGTGTATAATAGGATTTGCAAGTTAAGTATATCCCTAATTAACTTGTCAAAAGATATTTCATGGTTGCTGTTTTGCAACGAAGAGATATACCCCTCAACCCCAACCCCATTGGCTCTCCCCGATGGGGTACTTTCTTTTTAGTCTATTTTCAATTATTTAATCTTTTATGATTTAATGTATAATTCTATTTGAGTTCATTTATTGTTACAGTTCACACTATATTATATTTTACTAATTAGTGTGAACTGTAACCATTTATTTTAATCTCTTAAGAATTTCAAGAGTATAATTCCATGTGCGGACAACACTTTCTACATCCATAGTTTCTTTTGTTGTATGGATATCTTTCATATCAGGTCCAAATGATACACAGTCAAGGTCTGGAATTTTATCTGCAAAAAGACCACATTCAACACCTGCATGAAGTGCCTGAATAACAGGCTCTTTGCCGTATTGTTCTTTAAATACGTCAACCATGAGATTGCGAAGTGGTGAGCTTTCGCGGTATTCCCATGCCGGATAATTGCCTGCGCATGATACACTTCCGCCAAGTGAAGTTAAAAGACATTCTATTCTGTCTACGAGCTCTTCTTTTTCTGTTTCTATATTGCTTCTTACGCTAAATGATGCTTTTATTTCATCAGGTGTCGTGATGAGTATGCCCATATTGAGTGAAGTCTGTACAAGATCTTCTATTTCTTTGCTCATACGCTGTATACCACCTGGGAGGTTTACAAGCATGGCTATAGCTTTTTTTGTAGACGAGTCAGTCATTACGTTTGCATTACATAAAGTGTCAGATGTTAATATTATTCTTATGTCGGGATCTGTTATACGGTATTCATTTGAATATATACCATTAATCTCATTTATATAAGAAGAAACGGAAGCTAAATCAGTCTCAGGCGGAAACATTATTGAAGCTGTTGTTTCTCTCGGTATTGCATTATCTTTTGAACCACCATTTACTGATATAAGGCTAAATGGATATTTTTTGCTTAACAGATAAAGAGTTCTTCCCATAAGACGGTTGGAGTTTGCACGTTCTTTATCTATCTCAACGCCTGAATGACCGCCTATAAGACCTGTTACGGTTAAAACTGCGGTTGTGCCATATTTATTTTCAGTTTCATAAGGAAGGTGGGCTGTAGCTGTAGTTCCTCCTGCACAGCTTACAAGAAGATAGCCTTCATCTTCCGAGTCAAGATTAAGCATTATATGTGACTTAAGTGGAGAGCAGTCGATGGCAGCAGCTCCCAGCATGCCGATTTCTTCGTCAACAGTAAACACTGCTTCAAGCGGCGGATGAGGTATAGTGTCTGATGCAAGTATGGCAAGAGCATAAGCGACAGCTATGCCGTCATCACCGCCAAGCGTTGTACCATCGGCAGAAATTATTCCATTGTCATAACGAAGTTTAAGACCTTCATTTTCCATATCGATATCGAAGTCGGCGTCCTTTTCGCAGACCATGTCCATGTGTCCCTGAATCATGACGGGAGCAGAATCTTCATATCCCTTTGTTCCTTTTTTCCATATAATTACATTGTTATATTTATCCTGTGAATACTTTAAATTGTGCTTTTTTGCGAAATCTACAAGGTAGTCACTTATTTTTTTAGTGTTTCCGGAACCGTGGGGAATGTTACATATTTCCTCAAAATATTTAAATACATCATGTGGTTCAAGATTTGATAAAACGCTCATGTAAATCCTCCTCTGTTTTTAAAAACCGATTGACTATAACAAATTAAAAGTATAACATATATGTATAAAAATATGTGAAGAAATTACGCATAAAATAATGTAAAAAACAGGAAAAGGACGTGTATTTATGAAGTCTTTTGATAAGGACAAATTAAAGCGCATTATAGATGCCGCTGCAGGGCGTATCCCGGCAGATATTGTTATCAAAAACAGCAGGATAATTGATGTGTATAACTGCAGTATTATAGACAATAAAGATATAGCCATAATAGATGGAGTTATAGCTGGAATAGGTGAATATGATGGAAAGGAAGTAGTAGATGCGAATGGTGCATATGCTTCACCGGGATTTATAGATGGTCATATTCACATAGAGTCTTCATATGTTACGCCGGAGGAGATGGGACGTCTTGTAACACCTCATGGTACTACGACTATAATTGCTGATCCTCATGAGATAGTCAATGTGGCAGGTCTTGACGGCATGAAATACATGATTGATGCAGCGGAGCATACAAAACTTGATATCAAATATATGCTTCCGTCATGTGTTCCGGCTACGCCTTTTGAACATTCAGGTGCTGTGATAAATGCTGATGATATGAAGAAAATTATTGACAATGAGCATATTCTCGGACTTGGGGAATTTATGAACTTTGTCGGAGTTGCAGCCGGAGATGATATGGTTCTTGATAAGCTTGTAACGGCAAAGAATGCAGGAAAGCTTATAGATGGACACAGTCCGGGGCTTTCAGGAAAAGACCTTAATGCTTATATCGCTGCAGGCATACATGACGATCATGAATGTGAGACAGTGGAAGATGCTCTTAACAGAGTAGCAGGCGGTATGTATGTAATGCTTCGTGAGGGCTCAGCTTGTCATAATCTTAGGACACTTTTAAAGGCAGTAACAAATGACAATGACAGAAGGTTTATTCTCTGCTCAGATGACAGGCAGCCAAAGACCATACTTGAATTAGGCCACCTCGACAATCATCTTTCAATCTGTGTCGAAGAAGGCATTGATGCCTTACACGCAATCAGAATGGCTAGTCTTAATGCCGCAGAGTGCTTCGGACTTAATGACAGGGGTGCTATAGCTCCCGGACTTAGGGCAGACATCGTTCTTATAAAAGACCTAAAATCATTTGAAGCCACTCAGGTTTATATAGGTGGTGAGAAGGTTGCAGAAGACGGAAAATATCTTTTCGATGTAGAACGTACAGACATGAGCAGTATGACAGGAAGCTTTAAAGTAAAGAACTTCTCAGCTGACAGACTTAAACTTAACTTAAGCTCCAATAAGGTAAAGGTAATAGATATAATGCCCGGAGGAGTCGTAACAGGCAGTGGAATGGCAGAAATTACACTTGATGATAATGGTGATTTCGTATATGATTCCGGTCAGGATATAGTTAAGATTGCAGTAGTTGAACGTCATCATGGAACAGGTGATGTGGGAGTCGGACTTTTAAGAGGATATGGAATTAAGCATGGTGCAATAGCAGTTTCCATAGCGCATGATTCACACAATATAATCACAGTCGGTACGAATGATAGTGACATAGAGCTTGCAGTCAATGAGCTTATACGCCAGCAGGGTGGAATAATTCTTGTCAGGGATGGAAGGGTAATTGATTCTATGCCTTTCATAGTCGGTGGCATAATGACGGATAAATCAGGCGAGTGGGTAAATGAACATCTGAGTCATATCCATGAAAGTGCATTTAGTGAGCTTGGAATAAGCGGTGATGTTGAGCCGGTTATGACATTGTGTTTCATGTCTCTTCCTGTAATTCCATCGCTGAAGCTTACTGATATGGGATTATTCGATGTAGACAAGTTTGAATTTACAAGTGTGGAGGCAGATTAAGATATGGGTAAAGAAGTTAAAACCAATGCCATGCGTATTTTAGACCGTAATAAGATAAAGTACACACTTAATACATATGAGTGTGATAACTTTATAGATGGTGTTTCGGTAGCAGATGCTCTTGGACAGGACTACGATATGTCATTTAAGACACTTGTGACAGTAGGCAAAAGTGGTCAATATTATGTATTTGCGATACCTATAGCAGAGGAGCTTGACATGAAGAAAGCTGCTAAGGTGGTTGGAGAAAAAAGTGTTGAAATGCTTCATGTAAAGGATATCAATAAAGTTACGGGTTATATAAGAGGCGGATGTACACCTATAGGTATGAAAAAACAGTATCCGACTGTTATTCATGAAAGTGCAAAAATGTACGATACTATAATTGTAAGTGGTGGAAGGATTGGTGCCCAAATTTTTCTTGCACCGGACGATCTTATAAAAGTTACGGGCGGAAAATACGAAGACATTATAGTTAATAAGTAAATATTTTCGTAATTGCTTAGGTAGAAACGTGTATTTACTGCGTGTTAATGTTAATTATTTTTACTTAGGAGGATATCATGGCAAATAGAGAACATATATTGGGACTTACAAAGCAGACTGATAATAAATTCCTCAATATGTATGCGGCAGATGCCGTAGACAATAATGGTGACGGGTTTGAGTATTATTTTGCAACAAGAAGAGAAGATGGAGATCTGATGTGTCAGACTGGAGAACTTAAGGCTGACGGAATAGTTATATATCCTGTCCTTAAGTATGATCCGTCTAAGATAGTTCTTTTAAGGCAGTTTAGGTATCCTGTCAATGCATACATATATGAGCTGCCGGCAGGTCTTATTGATCCAGGTGAAGAACCGGAGGAAGCGGCAGTTCGTGAGCTGTGTGAAGAGACGGGACTTGTATTTGAGCCATTTACGGACTATGATGAAGGTCTTAAAAGACCATTTGTACAGTGTCAGGGGCTGGCTGATGAATGTGTTGTGACAGTTTATGGTTATGCGTCAGGTACGCCTACATCATCATGCTGTGAGGAAACTGAGGATATTGAGGTAGTTATAGCTGATAAAGAGGAAGTCAAAAGGATTCTTCGTGAAGAAATAGTATCTATGCGAGCAGGATATCTTCTTATGCAGTTTTTAAAGAGTGATAGAGATAATCCTTTTGGTTTTCTTGATATCAGATAGAGAAGGTTAAATATCAGTATAGGTTTGCAGCAAGAGTCAGGCTTGTGTCTGTACAGTAGCAGAGAGGGTAAAAATTTGTGTATATCTGAAGAAAAATCAGCCATAAAAGCAAGGGCAAGAGAGATTCAGAGATGGTAAATAAGTATAAGGGGGTAAAATTTTATGAAGAAATTTAACAAAAAGATTTTAATGTATGTATTGGCAGCAGTTTTAGCATTTTCAGGGGTTTATGTTGCCGCAAATGTATCGGCAGCAGGTAAAAAAGTTATTAAACTTAATAAGAAAAGTCTGACGTTAAAAGAAGGCAAGACGTATAAACTTAAGCTTCTCAATATTAAGAAAAACGCCAAGGTCGTATGGGCATCAGGGAATAGCAAAGTTGCAAAAGTAAGTAATAGTGGTGTGGTTAAAGGTGTAAAGAAGGGCAATACAACGATTTATGCAAGATGCAATAAGGTATTATATCAATGTTCTGTAAAAGTATTGGTGGGACCTAAGCCAACACCAACAAAAACACCGGATTTGCCACAGTATACTGAGAGTCCGGAAGAAACACCGATACCTACACTTAGCCCAATCAGGAAACCTGTAAACGTGCCTGATAATACACTTGGTTCAGGTGAGCGTATGGTACAAATCGGCATGTCAGAGACAGAAGTTATTTCAAAGCTCGGAAGCCCTGTGAGAAAAGATGCTTCTCCTTTCGGATTTGAATCATACATTTATAAAAATTCCGATGGTTCAGACTATCTCCTTGTAGATATTAAAGGCGGTAAGGTTGTAAATGCCTGTGGAATATCAGACAGAATTGCATATGGTAAAGAGGTAACGGGAGAAACGACATCATCAATGCTTGCTTCAGATGCATCATGGAGTTCTTATGGAGGGTATGATGCTACAGATGATTTGGAAAATAAACTTGGAAAAGGTGCATATTATAAAAAAAACGGTGGCGTAACTATTCTTGCGTTTGTGGATTTCTTTGCAGACGAAAGAAAGGTTTATTGTATACAGGCATTTAGTTCAGCTTATTCACTTGATGACATGACAAGACCTTCACTGACAAAATGCACGTACAATAATCAGATTCTCGATGGTATCTCATCAGAGATATTTGATATGACCAATGCATACAGGGCAACTTATGGTGAATCAGCTCTTAAAAAACTAGATAGACTTGAGGCATGTGCTGCACCATATTGTAAATCTTTAGCTGCATCTGCGACAAACTCTCCAAAGGGAAGAGCCGGTGAAGAATTATTTAAAGTTTTACAGGAGAATGGTTTAGATCCACTTTGTGCAGGTGAGAACGCTTATTACGGATGCCCAGATGCCATTGGATTTGCAAATTCTCTCATCTTACAGGAGGGAAGCCGTAAGAATATGCTTGGCATATTAGAAGATGATATTGGAGTACAACAGGATAAATTTGCATATACGGGGATTGCGTGTTCATATATAAATTCTGGAAGAATGTATAAAGTATATGTAATACAGGATTTTTGTACAGCGGATATTAATAGTTAGCGGTCAGAAGTCCATTAGGGGTGCATCAGGCACAGATATTTTGCGTTTATAGGGGGATATAACTATAAATAGAAATGGAGATAATATAGAATGAGAGCAACAGGCAAAAGAGCCATAGCGGTCGCTTTGTCATGTGCTATGGTGATTGGAATGGCGGGATGTGTAAAGAAGGTGAAAAAAGCACCGAAGCCTGAGCCGAAAGCAACTACCGTAGTTGATGATGGTAATACAAATGCAAAAGGAAAAGGTGGTGGTCAGTCAGATACACCTCTTGTTATAGGCTGTCAGAAGTTATCTAAGAACTTTAATCCTTTCTCGGTAAAGACAGAGGATGACAAACGCGTAGTAGATCTTACCCAGGCCAATCTTGTTATAAATGACAGGGCAGGCGAGTTTATTTATAATGGGATAGACGGCGAGGTCAGACAATATAATGGTAAGGATTACACATATTATGGTATGGCTGATATAGATGTAAAGTATAGACCAAAGAAAGACCGTACAGTTTACACAATAACGCTTAGGGATGATTTATTATTCAGCGATGGAGAACCCGTTACTATAGATGATGTCATATTTACATTATATGCATACTGTGATAATGATTATAATGGAAGTGTGACACTTAAAAATAGCAACATAGTCGGTCTTCTAAACTATCAGGCAGATGATGACCGTGCTGAGAAGCTTTCAGACAAAAAGGTAAAGAAATATATAAGTGAGCATAAGTCTGAACTTAATAATCTGATTAAAGAGAGCATCAAATCAGGTGCAGTAAGTAAGTCAGATAAGAAGAATTACAATAAGGCATTAGAACGCGAAGCAAGAAAGCAGATAGCATTGTCTTCAAAGAAGGGTTCAAAGGTAAATAAAATCAGAGGTATACAGAAGATTGATAATTATAAGCTTAGAATAGTGACGTATGGACGTAATACTGATTTACTTTATTCTCTTAAGATACCTGTCTGTCCTCTTCATTATTATGGAGATGTTTCAAAGTATAATTATGAAAAGGGAAAGTTTGGTTTTAAACGTGGGGACATATCAACCCTCTGTGCCAACAAAACATCACCTGTAGGAGCAGGACCTTATCGATTCGTAAAGTATGAGAAGGGTATTGTATATTACACATCCAATGAGCTTTACTATAATGGATGTCCTAAGATAGCATTTGTACAGTATAAAGAGATGAGTGCGATACTTAAAAATACGAGAAAGAATATACCGGAGGAAACACAAGGACCAACTGAAGATACCGGAAATGGAATAGATACAGAAGAAACAACTGGACCGGCTGAAGATGCAGGAACCGGAAAGGATACAGAAGAAACACCGGAGCCGACTCCGATACCTGAGGATGCAGTAAATAGAGTGGCTGAGGTAACAGAGATTGTCGAGGGAACTGTAGATGTTATGGAAACGAAACTTGATTCGGAGGCACTCAGATGGGTGGCTGCAGCCAATTCAAACGGTAAAATTTCAGGAAGTACAATATCTACAAGGTTCAATTCAGATCAGAAGTATGAATATGTCGGAATAAATGCTGACAATGTAAATGTTGCAGGAAAGACTGATGATAAAAAGTCAAAAATGTTGAGGAGAGCGCTTGCAACCGTAATTAATGTTAATAAGGAAAAGGCTTTAGAGTATTATGGTGATGCAGCAAATCTTATAGAGTATCCTTATTTATCAGAATCATGGTTATATCCTGATGAATCCGATGAAGAGTATAAAAAAGCATTTACTACTGATATAAATGGTGAAGAGATATATGATGAAGATACAGAGTATGAAGACAGAGTGGAAGCTGTTAAGAAAGCTTCCTTAGAGTATCTTCAAAGTGCAGGGTATGAAGTGGAAGGAGATAAGGTTATAAAAGCTCCAGAAGGTGCTTCCTTAAAATACTCTATACTTGTCCGTGGTGGTACATCCAATCCTATATATAAAGTGATTGAAAGTTCTGCCAATATGCTTGAGGAAATGGGTATAAAATTAAAGATTGTATCTGTTGATAGTGAAGCTAAGTTTAATAGGATAATTAAATCCGGTAAATATCAGCTTTGGTGTGGTACGTGTGATACTTCATTTTTAAGTGGTGTAAATGGATACGATATAAATCATAGGTATGGTATAAAGGATAATTTATTTGGAATAAATGATAGTCTGGTAAGCAGAATTACTTTTAAGGCAAGATGTGCAATAAAAGATGAAGGAAAGAAGAAGTTATACAAAAAATCCTTTGATTTGATTGATGACTGGGCTGTAGAAATTCCAGTCTTTGAAGCTCAGACAGCAACTCTTTATTCTGCAAAGCGAATAAGCATGAGTGACATGACAAAGAACACCTCTGCGTATTACAGCTGGCTGGATGAGATTCAGAATATTACGATGAAATAGTTGTATAAATTAAAAACTGCTGCTTAGGTTTTTAAAATCCTTAAGCAGCAGTTTTTTATATTGGTAACTCGTGCAGCGAATATTAAGTGATTGGTAGTTTGACTGGCTTATCTTCGTTGTACTAATTATAGATTAAGAAAAAATTTTTGTAAGTCCTAATGTATGATAAATTCATATATTGCATAGAAATGACAAATGCTTCCGGCGAGAACAAATACATGAAAAATCTCATGTGATCCAAAGTATTTATGGAGGTGGTTGAATACAGGCAGTTTTAATGCATATATTACACCACCGATTGTATATATGATTCCACCTGCAAGAAGCCATCCAAATGCTGATACTGATATAGAATTAAAAAGTGGTTTGAATGCCACCAGACATAACCAACCCATTAATATATATATAGTAGAGTTAAGCCATTTTGGAGATGTTACCCAGAATGCTGTCAGGATAAGTCCGCATAGGGCAAGTCCCCATATTAATGCAAGAAGTGGCCTGCCTGTTGATTTCGGTAAAGCAATAAGACATATAGGTGTATATGTGCCTGCAATCAGAAAATAAATCATAATATGGTCAAATTTTTTTAGACACAATGTAATCTTTTCTGAGATATTAATTGAATGATACAGTGTACTTGCCGTATACAATAAAATCATGCTGCCGATAAAAACAGCACAGGAAAATGAAGCCATATTATTTTCTGCTTGAAGTGATTTATTCATTATAAGAATAGCACCAATAAAGGAAAGAATTATACCTATAAAATGTGTAATTGCGCTTCCTGGATCCCTAATTAAATTTTCGATGCCTATTCTATTCTTTGTACTAGATACTGCGTCCATAAAAACCCCTCCTTAAAACGTGTAAATCTAAACGGCAATATAAAATAGTGCATGTAGTTTTTAAAACTATGTATGAATAGTATATTACACCCAAGAATGTTTTTATGCAAGAAAAAGTTAATTAAAACATAAATTGTTGTGGAAAGAATGGCTTTATGTCCAAGAATTGCTATAATGGTCAACAAATCAATATCAGTATGCTATACTAAATGAGATAGCTTATTTTGTATGATATTTTTCAGCAGAATGATGAGGATACCAGATTGTCTACAATAATGTATCATCTTCCTGGAATAAACGTGAGAACTTAGCAGCGAGATATCCGAGATTTAACAGATGCAGCTTTACTTCAAGTTTATTTTTCAAGAGATAAAAACGCTTATATTAACTATGATGAATATCGTGATGAAAGATATGGAATTGATAATGATTATGGTATATTTAAGAGTAAGAACACTGGAAAGATGATGTACCATGTATAAGGAAAGACAAACGGTTTATAAGACTATGACGGACCTAAAATAAAAAATTAGAATTACAGGAGGATACATAAATGCGCGATCTTATGGGGGTTCATTTAGGAAGCATGGTAAAAGGTGAAGAAGAAGTGTTTCTTTGCTTTGATTGGGATTCGAGTAATCTGGATGAGGGGATGAGCCGTATTAAAGCTCGTTATGGTAATAGAAAGTTTTTTTCCACATTATTTAAAACGAAAGACATAGACAGTATTATGTTACTTCGTTGGAAGAATGATGCAGATGGACACAGTTATGAGATAAGAAAGCCTGAAACCAGCCGTAGCGGTGATTTAATCAGAGTTGATTTGACAAAAGAATTTGCTGCAATGGGAATGGAATTATATGGAGACAAAGAATCGAATCAAAAATCTCAAAGAGGTGGAGGAAGCAAGCATTATTATGCAGGAAGTATGTGGATACATGTAGGGGAACATGGATATTATTATGCAGAAGATGTTGGTGGCGAAGACTCCAGATATTGTCTGAATTTTTGTTTTGCATATCCAGGATTAAAGATAGGAAACAGTTTGATAACGAAAATCGAAGTCGATACATTTGACAGTATTAGCGATGAAGATATGGAGCCGCTTTATGATTTTATGAGAACTGTAATGGATGAACCGTCAGCAGTCAGCAGATATACAGAGAATGAATTAGCAGAGCTTTTTACAAAGCATTTTCCGGAAACTATGCATATAGATATTTGGTGCAAGGATAAATTGCTTAGAACGAGTATAGACCATTTAGGAAGGCCGCAAAGGTGGTTTATGAAACAAGATATTGTGGATGGGATAAGAGATTACAACTCAGAGATGATTGAGACGAAGACACCATTAGAATTGGTTGTAAAAGAACTTGGATTGTAAAGAGTATAATTGATACCGCAATGTTGTCGTTTGACATGTATCTTAGGTGTTATTGTATAGTCGTAACATAAATATAAGATTTATTTCAGATGACAAGGAGTGGAATAAAATGGTGAATGATTTCGGTGCAACAAAGGAAAGTGATGTGCTTGAAAAAGAAACACTGGAGAAAATGTATGCTTGGAGTAAAGAATTTCAAAAATTTGTGTGTTGTCCATTGTCTGCATGTTTCTTACAGGAGAGAACATCTAAGGAAATTATCCGATTTCTTGATATAGTAAATACTGATAAGTTAGTAAAGGTATTAGTATTATATCCTCATGCGATAAGGGAAAAGGTACTATGGTGTTTAAGCGATAGCTTGCAGAGAATTATTTTAGAGAATATGCAACAATATGTACGGACGAACACATTTTCCTTAAGTCAGTGTGTAGATGCAGAAAAAGTAATACAAGATGTATTGGAGAGTTTATGGCCAGAAAGATTTAATGAATATAAAGAGATAAAAGAGATGGAAAAGCTAATAGCTCAGAGAATTGGAAAGAAAGAGTATCCATTTTCGAAAGATATTCACATAAAAAAAGAGAAAAAGGATATCTATTTATCTGTAGATGTTAATGTCGAAGAATTTCATATTCACCGTGATGAACCAAGTTGGCATAGTGCCTGTTATGCAAGGAGTTTGGAAGCATATCTGTTTTTCTTTCATGGATATGTTCAGAACCGTGGAGGTACAGTGCATCTGGATGTGAAATATGCTCATAAGATACCGAGTATGGAAGTGCTATTTGCAGATGCAGGCAAGAAAGCTCGAAAGAATCAGGAAGGGATAGATGAAGAAGAGTATTTCCTGTTAATTTATCGAATTAGTAATCTGGTACGTTTATACACATGGATAGTATTATCGGACAGGCTAGAGCTTCAGGTGAAGGAATTAAATTGTTTACTTAAAAAGAGAAACTTCTTTGCAAAGGTCACAGGGAAACATCTGCTATATGAATCAGCATTTTCAGAACGAATTAAGGAAATGATTTTAGGTGATATTGTAAACAAGAATTTTTTATTCTGGTTATTTTGCGAAGATGGTAAATACAGAAAAACATGTATCCGCATAGTTGATGTGGCAGATTTCTGGTGGATAAAAGATAATAGCCTGACTTTATTATTTTTCGGAATGCAATGCTTTGAAAAGAGCATCTTAAAAATGTTATTGTTTATGGGATTAGGGATTGATTTGTTTTTTGACAATAACCTTAAGGTAATAGATGCAGATAAATTAAAATTAGGACTTGAGATAAATGGATGTGATGGAATCGAGATTCGTAATATACAATGTATTCTGTATGATATGGCTGGTATTGATGCGAACTATAAGGAAATGTTTTTGATGTTAAATGATAATAGTTACAATGAAAGAATTTGTTTTCGTTATTTGGAAGGTATGAAATTAAGCAGTGAAAAACTTCTTGAATTGAAGGAAGAATCCATACACTGTATTGACATGGAGAATACATAAAGTGTTTATTGATAAAGTTGGGTGTGAAAACGAAGTATATGGGATTTATTTTTAGATTAGGAAGGAGAGACCGATGAATAAACAAGAGTTATTACATGGATTAAACAGTGCAGTTACTCTTTCGTATGCACAATATAAAGAGAAATAAGCAGGTAGATTGAAGATAATTTAAAAATCAAGGAATTAAAAATGGTCGTGCACGCACTTTGGCGGATGCAATTAATTTATATGAAGAAGAGTGTTATCGAATAAGACAGAGAGAAGAAAATGCACAAATACTTGATGAGTTGGAAAAACAGAGCTTTAAGCAGAATGTTCAGATAGTCCAGTCAATGGCGGAGACGGCAGCTCTGAGTGAACAATTGGCTAATGCAAATAGGCAGCTAGATGATATGAAGAAAAAACTTGCAAAGCTCAAAAAAGAAGACACTAAAAGGAGATAAGGAACGGTATATGCAGATAGAATACGATAATGAAGGTAAGTTATTCGATACGAGATATTCCCAGAATGAAGATGTCAGAAGGGTACAGGAGGCTCTTCGTAATGGAGAAGGTATGGAAACAGTGTATTACGGGATGGGCTTTGATCATAAATATGCACAGCAGATAATCAGATACTTACGTTACAGAGAATGGCATATTTATGATTCTGAGGTTATAGAGTTTGAGGAGTGGAAAGAAAGGGGAGAACCGAAATGGTAAACATAAAAATCCATCGTGGCACAAGTCAGATTGGTGGTACGATTACAGAAATATATACGGAGAATACACATATTTTTATTGATTTTGGCTCGGAGCTTACAGTAAATCCGGAGGATTCAACGGATGGAAAGATGATTGATATGATAAAATGTGCTGAGTGTGATGCAGTGCTGTTTAGCCATTATCATGGAGACCATATTGGACTTTTAGAGAATATTCCACAAAAGGATATTCGAGGGAAAGAGATTACATTAGGAATAGGAAAAGTAGCCAGACAGGTTCTTGTTAATATTCAGAAAACCCTGGCGAATGATGCAACATCTGAACCAAAAGAGAGGCAGGTACATAAAGATATGTTAAATCTGCTACAGGATAATAGCAGGTGGTTGGATTTTATGGATGCTCTTACGGAAGGCAATGAACAGAGTAGTAACTTTGATATAGGAGATTTTCATATTACGACTATAAGAGTTGACCATTCTGCATACGATTCTTATATGTTTGTAATTGAAGCAGAAGGGAAATGTATTGTTCATACAGGGGACTTTCGTGTTCATGGAAGATTGGGAGAACACTTTTTTGATAAGTTTAATAATTTCATGCAGCATAAGAAAGTAGATGTACTTTTAATAGAAGGAACAATGCTTGGACGGTTAGATGAAAAAGTGATGACAGAGAAGGAACTTCAAAAAGAGGCAACAAGATTATTGCAACAGCCAGAAAATAAGTATGTGTATTTGATTTGTTCATCTACCAATATGGAGAGCCTGGCATCATTTCATAAAGCGGTGTTGTTCTCAAATAAAGAGAAAGAAAAAGCAGGAAATAAGGATTGCAAACGAGCTATGTATGTAAATCATTATGTAAAACAGCAGATGGATTTATTTGCGTCAGCAGAGCCTGATATCACGTGGGGATTTCGTAAAGCAAACCCATTTGAGCAACAAGGGAAATACAATGAAGCTCTTGGAATGTCCCAGATGGAATATATGGAGAAAAATGGCTTCCTAACTCTTATTGGGAAAAGTGAAGGATATAAAAAATATATTGAACCATTTAAAGAAAAAAATCCATTATTGATTTATTCTATGTGGGATGGATATGTGGAAGATAAAGAAGCAGATACTTATGATGAAAAGTGGGGAGCTGTATATAATAGCTTTGAACGAAAAATTAAGTTACATACCAGTGGACATGCAGTGAAAAAAGACCTTGAGGAGATGATTGCTATTGTGAGTCCAAGTCAGGCGATTATACCGATACATACAGAGTTTAAGGAGTCGTATGAAAAACTGGAAGGTGTAGGGAATAAAGTTAAAGCTCTTGTAGACGGAGATGTAATAACTTTGGCGAAAACATACGTAAGTGGAAAGGATAATGAAATTATGAGTAAATGGGACAAGTATATATGCGAATTATTAGAAGAAATCAAAAAAAAATGATAAAGCAGTGGCAGTTGGGATAACAGGAAGCTATATAAGAAGAAATAATAAAGATAAGTCTCTTAGAATATATATGAATGGAGGTAGAATATTAAGAATACCATTGTCGGAAGGTGATTTTGAGTTTGGGGATGATTATCTGGAAGAAAAGCATCTATATCTTGAGAAAGAAGAACAAGATGCAGTGCGGAAGATAGTAGATGCGGTTTTAAAGAATCCTTATGTTTGGAAAGATAATAATTACAAACTGCTACATGAATATTTAGTGTTTATGGAGAAAGCTACACTGAAACGGTATGGAAGCTTAAAACACTCAGGTGTAAGTAAGGAACGAATGTATCAGATGAATTTATTCAAAAAGCTGGTAGAAGATGATTCTAAAGAGTATACATTTGTAGATGTTGAATTTCAGACGATTGCAGAAATGAACTATTCAATAGAAGAGATTGAAGACTGGAAAAAAGAACACAAGAATACAAAGGGGATGCATTGTGGAAGACCAGACTATATAGCCATACAAGAAGGTGGTTTTCTTATTATTGAATTAAAAAGCAACAAAGGTTCTCTAGGTGGTTCTGCGGGAATAGAGGAACACCGTAATGATTTTGAAGTGCTTATGAAAATGAATCGAAATAATCATATTATGGCGACAGAATTAAAGGCAAGGCTTCAAACTATATATGATTATGGTGTGATAAAAGATTCGTGTCGTACTTTGGCACAGCGTATATTAAATATGGAGGTGAGTGATTTAACAATAGATGAAAGATATTTATTTATTACTAATGCAGCGCTTACAAAAGATATGTGTGAAGTCTATATAGAAGAAAAAGGTATAGATAAGAGTAAGGTGATTTTTGAAGAGGAGTGATTGGCTATACAATCAGGTGGGATGAGTATGAAAAGCGGCATATTGTACAAGGGTACCTGCATCAGATAAGAGAAGAATTTTAATGAAATAAGAGAAAGACGATTTGAGATTATGAGTAGATTTCAAGTCGTCTTTTTCTATTTTAACACAATGCCACACTGTTGTCGTTAAGTGTATATGCACCTATGATATAGTAGGTTTAGAAACAAAGAACTTTGAAAATTGAAAAGTAAATAAAAGAGGAAAACGAGAGGATGATGTGTATGAGTAGTGATGAAATACAATTAGTGCAATCAAAGAAAGATTAAATGAACAAAGAATTTATGGAGGAAAAGAATATGAGCGAATTAAAAGAAATCAGAGAAAAAGTTTTAGTAAACATTAAGGAAATTGCCAGACAGTATAAATCGAAGATAGAAGATGCATACAAAAGAGTAATGAAGCTGGAGCATATAGCACGAAGAGAAGGGCTGCTTGCTCTTGAATATGAAGCTGAATTTATACCAAAGGAAACTCCTTTGTGTAATCAACTTACGGAAATGATTGAGTTGGTAGTAGATGGGACAGATTCACAGGTTATCGAGGAACTGATGACGATAAAGTTTTTTGCTGTACATAATTTTACTGGAATAGATGCATTATTATATTTTTTGTATGCTCGCAGTATGCTTATGATTCAAGCTGGAATGTCGGCGTGGCTGATAGAAGAACTATTTAATGCTGTTATTCCAGAAGAGGTGACAACTTTTAGACAAAAGCGAATTATGTTGGAGGAATATAAAAAGCAGAAGATAGAGGATTGGAAAAGTGTATTAACGGATGAGGAAAAAGGATTGTTATGTGGTATGTCGAAGCAGTTACAGAGTTTGTCAAAGGAAGAGTGGAAAACTATTGTTAGCAGCAATGGATTTTATGGATTTGACAAAGTCCTTCCTTATATGGGAGAAGATACGAAAGCCTTGGCAAAAAACTATATGAACGATTACAGATATTATGTAATTATGAGAAGCCCGAGTACAGTGACGGAGCAGGAGCTTGAAGAACTGAATAAAGAATTAGAGAAAGTTATTATCAAGATGCGTGGTAAAGAAGAAAAGAAGAGTATCTTAGATGAAATTCAAAAATGTAGTGATGAAGAGATACAACTTCTTCTTAGAAACATAGATAATCTTACATTAGAGGTGGCGTTAAAGGGAGCAAGAGAGGGAACGGCAGAGTGTTTTTATCGTAATTTGTCTTTACGATTAAGACGTTTGATTCAGGAAGATATGGAATATATGGGCCCCGTCAGGATGTGTGATGTGGAAGCTTCAGAGGCAAAGATAATTGAGGTTGCGAGAAATGTACTGAATTGGGAAGAGGTGCAGAGAAGATGAAAAGATTAGGTGAATATAAAACCTGCCAGACTGTTACTCTTGACGTAGAAAATTACAATGGCAAAAAATATTTTTTATGATAAAATAGATGAAAAGTGTTTGGATTATTCTAAATCTGGAATCGAAGATATAACAAAGACATAATAAAAAGAAAGGTTAATATCATGGAACTTAATATAGGAGATGTAATTAAGATGAAAAAACAGCATCCATGTGGAACAAATGAATGGGAGCTTATGCGTGTGGGGATGGATATAAGACTTAAATGTAAGGGATGTGGTCATCAGGTCATGCTTCCAAGAAAGCAGGTAGAGAAGGCATTTAGGGGATTTATTGAGAAATCAGATAATTTATGATATTATGTAGTGTGAATTGTAATTATATATGTAAATTATAGGTACTTTAAAATATGCATTATAAATATTTATACAGAGGATAAAAGATGAATATAACAAACTTAGAGATGATACAGGCTTCCATGGAAGTTATAGGGGCTTTATTTTGCCTCATAACGTTATTTATACTGGCTGTAAATAAGATGACACAAAAAACGAAATATCTTATGGTTATGTTTGGATTTAGTATGGCACTGTTTTTATTTGATGCATGTGCATACATATTTCGTGGGAATACAGACTGGTTAAGTATTATTATGACAAGAGTAAGTAATAATGGTCTTTTTGTACTTAATATATGTTTAACTGTTACTTTTGTCGGTTACTTTTATAATGCATTGTCGCTGAATGGGATTAATATATCTGGTATATATGCTAAAATTTCAATCTTTTTTTTCATATCAGCGGGAGCATGTCTGATAATTAACTGCTTTACAAACTGGATGTTTTATTTTGATGGGGATAATTATTATCACAGGGGAACCGGCTGGTATATATATACTGCATTTGTGTCAATTGGTATAATGATTACAGTTTATGCAACACTATTAATAAGGAAAAAAGTTGCAAGAAGATTATTCACTGTATTGATTTTATATGAGTTTGCACCTTTTATTGCAATTATTGTTCAAATCTTTATATATGGTATATCTATTACAAATATAGGTATTACAGTTTGTCTGACGATTTTACTTTTGTTTAATATAAGACAGGAATCCGAAAAAAAGAAAATGTCCGGTATTAACGATACAAAGGAAAAGACCATGTATGTAACTATATTTATGCTTATACTGATGGTTATTTGTATGAGTGCTTCTATAATTTCATGCGTAGCTAATATTCAAAAGGTTGCAGCTGAAAATGCAGAAAAGGACAATAGAAATATAGCTCATCTTGTTCAATCTAATATAGAGAATACATTTCTGCCATATTTAACCGTAACCCAGATGGTTGCAAGTGATAATGATATGTGCGAAATTCTTAAAAATACAACAAGAGAAACGGCAAAAGACAGCGAAAAGCAAATATCAGATTATTTGCGTAGTGTTAAGGATGAATTTGGATATCAGATGGTATTTTTAGCATCTGATAAAAGTAATGCGTATTATACATACAATGGTATCTTAAAATATCTGGATGTAGAAAAAGATTCACATGATATATGGTATAAGGAGTTTAAAGAAAGTAAGAGAAAGTATGTGATAAATATGGACACTGATGAGGCAAATAATGGTGCACTTACAATCTTTTTCAATAGAGAAATTGTTGATGATGATGGAAATTTTCTTGGGGTTGGCGGAGTTGGCATCAGTGTAACAAAATTGCAGTCATTACTCAGACGTTATGAAAAAGAATATAATCTTGATATAAATTTAATTAATTATAATGGACTTGTTCAGATTAATTCCAATAGGTCTCATATTGAGAAGGAGTATCTTGATAATTCATATCTTAGCAGTGTGCCGGAAAAGAAATTTGTATATAAAAAAATGGATGGTTTTTACCGCATGACTTACTATATGGATTCGCTTGATTGGTATCTTGTAATAGATGATTACCAGATGGATAAGAGTTCTGCACATAGAATTGTTTTACCATGTCTGGCAATATTTATGGTAGGATTACTCGTCATGGGTGCTGCATTTACTTTCATAAGCAAAAAAGAAAGAGTAAGTTCAGAAAAGCTGATGGAAAGGATAAGGATATCACTGACGGATGAGCTTACCGGTTTATATAACAGACGTGCTTATGCGGAATGTGTTGAGAAAATCAGTGACAAACAATTACATGACAATACTGTTATTATTATGATGGACGTTAATGGACTTAAAACAGTTAATGACGAAATCGGACATGATGCCGGAGATGAGCTGCTGAAAGGTTCTGCCGAGTGTATGCTTTCTGCATTTGGTAAACTTGGCAACGTATTCAGACTTGGAGGAGATGAGTTTATGGCTGTACTTGAATGTTCCGGTAAGGAAGCAAGAGAGGCGGCAGCTGTTCTTGATGAAGTGACAGCATCATGGGAAGGAAAAGAAATAAACGAAATATCCATCTCAAAGGGTGTGGTTGTTGGAAGTGAGCATCCTGATATGTCATTAAATGAAATAGAAGAATTCGCTGATAAACTGATGTATGAAGATAAAGATGCATATTATAAGAGGACAGGAAAGAAGAGAAGGTAGGGCTTTGATGCTACGATATTCAGCATTATTGGCTCTGTTTTAGAGGTAAATAAAATACGTCAAAGCCAGTAAAAATAATAATTTTAGGCTTGACAGAAAAGTAAGAAAGAATATTGGGGGAAAATGATATGAGAATGTATTTTAAACAGAGATTGTTTTCATGGTTTGACAGTTATGATATTTTTGATGAACATGGAAATAAAATATATGTTGTAAAGGGACAAATATCATGGGGACATTGTTTGAAGATATTTGATGCATATGGAAATGAAGTTGGTACAGTAAAAGAAAGGATACTAACATTTCTTCCAAAGTTTGAAGTGTATTTGGGGAATCAGTATCTTGGATGTATCAGAAAAGAGTTTACACTCTTTAATCCGCAGTATGATATTGATTATAATGGTTGGCATATCAAAGGAAATTTTATGGAATGGGACTACATAATAACCAATGCAATGGGTAATAGGGTCGCATCAATATCAAAAGAATTATTTCATATGACAGATCAATATGTAATTGATGTATCCGATAGCCAGAACCCACTTATTGCACTTATGTTTGTTCTGGCTATCGATGCAGAGAAATGCTCAAGAAATAACTAGTATGTAGTAAAACACAGCATCATGGAAAGGAAAAGAAATATCTATTTTAAGGGAGGTGGTTGTTGGAAGTGAACATCCAGATATGTTATTAAATGAACTAGAGGAACTTGCTGATAAGCTTATGTATGAAGTAAAGATGCATTTTATAAGAGGATAAGAAAAGGTAGGGAAGGAAAATATGTTTTGTACAGGTTGTGGTAAGGAATTGCCAGATGGAATTAAACATTGTCCCAATTGTGGGAAGATGATAAGTAATAATAGCGTTAATGATAACACAGACAATAATCATAACACCGAAAATAATGCTAATAATGATATTAACTTTTCAGATGTTGCAAGTTTTGCAGGTGAAAAGGTGAATAAAGCAATGGAAGAAGCAAAAGCGCAGGTCAATGCAAGTAAAGCTGCATACAAAAAACAAATGGAAGATAGCAGGATCAAGAATGTGTCAGATATTATTGTTGATCCGCAGGAAAAGAATGTTGCAGTTATGGGCAGCAGTTATTTAGATAGTATGATTCATGGCGGTGGTTTGAAAAAGGGCTTTGGAATTTTGACAGACAGACGTTTTTATTTTAAGGGAAAGTGTTTTACAAAAATATTAGGTCATCGTAATTTGATTGAAGAAGAATACACTGTAGATCTGGAGAATGTCACAGCTACAGGTTTTGTGTATAATAAAAGATATATGCTTTTGATATTAGGAATAATTCTTTTTATCGTATCATTATTTATTGGCGAACCCAAGGCTATCCTGGGTGGACTAATTTTGCTTATTGCTTTTTTAGTTGGATATTTTCTCACAAAAAAAGTCTACTATGAGGTTCATTTTGAAGGTGGAATGATTAGTATTGATGTATCTAAATATGGTGGAATAAAAGAGGTAAGAGAATTTAATAAATTATTGTGCTTAGAAAAAGATAAGTGTAAAAAGTAGATACATAAATTATTAGAATGGGATGGTATCTCATTGGGATGCAATAAGAGAGAAACCCACATGTAATCTTGTGGCCCACAGGCATATGCCTGTGGGTTTATTTGATATATAGGAGAAATTGTCTTGACAATTGAGGAACAGAAGAAATACTACTAACTATAAACACAGAGAATTTCTCGCAAATTTTAGGAATTTTGTGTTCAATAAGTCGATAAAAACAGATTGACAAAAATGACAAAAATGATAGAATATAATTACCTTTTGGGTAAGGGAATTTGGAGGTGATTACATTCTGTACGTTGAATATGAAGATGAAAAGGTAAAAGAATTGTTCGATGATTTGAATGACGTCAGAGGTTCTAAAAGTCTTATGAAACGTGCGATAAGTGCAGAACTCACGAAAGCTGTTAAAAAGCGTTATAATCAGATGATTTCTTTTTCTTCATTCTCTGCTCTTCAACAATCCAGAATAGGGAAAATGGAATCACTTGAAGGAGATAGAAAAGGCTCATATTCATTGACTGTCTCTGCAAATTATCGATTGATTATTAAGCCGAAAGCAAAAGACCAAAGCGCAGAAAGTTTAAAAAGATGTGACACTTTTGTCATAGAAGGGATGATTGATTATCATGGAAAAGGAACTAAATACAATTGGATTATCCCGTGATTTTATTATTCATCCGGGAGAAACTTTAGCAGAGGTATTAGAAGATAGAGAAATGTCTCAAAAAGAACTGGCTATACGAACTGGCATGACTGAAAAACATATTAGTACAGTAATAAATGGTCAGAAAAATATATCCTCTTCCTTTGCAAAAAAATTGGAATATGCATTAGGTATTGAAACAGAATTTTGGATGAATTTACAAGCTAATTATGAAAGAGAATTACTTGAGTTTGAGGAACTGAATAATATCTCTGAGCAAGAAATTGGCATATTAAAAAATTTAAAAGAAGTTCTTACTAAGTGGACAGAATTTGGTTGGATTGAAAAGGACGCAAATCCAGCTTCAACTGTTTTGGATGTGAGGATGTTATTTGGTATTAGTAATTTGTGTGATACTCCTAAAATGAAGTATGCAGCAGCTTTTCGTGCTCAAAGCAAGAACACTAATGTAGATCCGTATGTTCTTTTTGCTTGGCAGAGAATGTGTGAGTTGCTCACGGAGAATATAGATGTTGCGGAAGAAGTTGATTTGGATCTTCTTCGAGCAAAAATACCAGAAATTAAGCAAGTGATGTTTATGAGAGCAAATCAGATCCAACGTAAGCTTACAAGTATTTTTTCAGAATGTGGTATTGCATTCAGAATAGTACCAAATTTTAAGGGAGCTCCAGTTCAAGGATTTATAAAAACAACAGAAGATGGTGCGCTAATATTATGTATGACATTAAGACAGAAGTTTGCTGACATTTTCTGGTTTACGCTGTTTCATGAGATATCGCATATATTAAATGGAGACACAAAAAATGATTTTGTAGATTTTGATTCAGTTTCGGGAGAGAATGAAGCAAAAGCTGATAAAATGGCAGGAGAATTTTTGATTGATTCTAATGCATATAAACGATTTGTTAGAGATAAGAAATACACTTCATCAAGGGAAATAAATGAGTTTGCAGAACAACAAAATGTTCGTGACTACATTGTGCAGGGAAGATTGATGAAAGAAGAGATTATACCTTGGAAAGCACGTCCAAGATATGAATGGGTATAATATTTAAAAGTGTGGGCGCAAGGATAAAACTTTGTGCCCAATTTTTCCTTAGTAGTAAGAAATTTTCTTTTACTACCAATTTTACTACTAACAGGTAGTAATAATTTACTAAATCTTGCTCTGAGTTGCCACATTCCGTAATTTCAGAGCAAACAACAACCCTTCGGAATCCCTCACAAAACAGGGCATTTCCGGGCAAAACAAGGAGAAACAAAGCAATGATAAAAGTACTTTTCATCTGCCACGGCAACATCTGCCGTTCGCCCATGGCGGAATTCGTATTAAAAGATATGGTAGAGAAACATGGTATTAAAGATCAGTTTGAGATAGCCTCTGCGGCGACATCTACAGAAGAGATATGGAACGGTGTAGGAAATCCTATTTATCCTCCGGCTCAGAAAGAACTCAGAAAGCATGGGATAGGTAAAACACCATATACAAATTTCAGTGGCAAAAGAGCACGTCAGATAACAAAAGAAGATTATCAGTATTATGATTATCTGCTTTGTGCAGATTATGCAAATGTCAGGAATACTATGAGGATTACCGGACCTGATACAGACAATAAGATACACCTTCTTCTTGATTTTGCGGATGATACGGTGGACAGTCAGGATCACAGAGGAAGAAGTATAGCAGATCCATGGTATTCAGGAGACTTTACTGCTACGTATCGTGATGTTTATGAAGGGTGTAACGCCTTCCTGCAGTCTTTAACATAAACCTAAGGTTAAAGTTGATGATATGTACATGATGTGATATTATTAATCTAATAAGGATTAGTGGGTGGTTGTGCGCTTTTCGTTGTGACAGGGGGCAGTTATGGAGTGGAATTATGATTTTTATATCGCATCAGTAGCGGTATTGGCGATACTGATTTTTTATTACTATAAAGTTACTACCAACAGGAGCTTGGATGAGAAACTTTATGGTGTGTTTTTATTAATGTGTTTTGGATGCTGTTTTACTGATATGTTATGTGGTCTTGTAGTTATGAAGTATTTTGCGGATAATGTTCTGCTTAATAAAATATTTCTTGTATTGTATAATTCGATGCAGCATGCAATTCCATGTTTGTTTTTTGTTTATATGTCTGTCCTTGTCAATAAGTTTGAATGTATTAGTAAAAAGATAATACCATGGCTTGTACCTGCAATTATTTTGCAGTTGATTATCTGGTCCTCTTTTTTTAGTGGCTTGATGTTTTCATATACGGCAGAAAATGGTTACAGAAGAGGCCCATGTATGATTGTGGCTGTTCTGATAACTTTTTTTTACATATTTTTATACTTCATTTCTGACTGCTCATCAGATTTT
>JALERT010000202.1 GCA_022764445.1 Lachnospiraceae bacterium
TTGTTTTATTCATTACGTGAATGAAAGGCTATTCTACCATATAAATAATAGATAGTATACCGAGCAAGCTCGAATACTATCTATTATTTATATGGCTGAACTGTTACCAATAAGATTAAAAAATTCATCTATACCTTGACACTGATAAAATGTAGTTGTAACATTAAGTGATAAGAATTTAAGTGTTATACGAAAGGAAGTATTATTATGGCAAAGAAAGACATTGATTGGAGCAACATTGGATTTGGTTACATTAAGACAGATAAGCGATATGTTTCAAATTATAAGAATGGAGCATGGGATGAGGGAGCGCTTATCGAGGATGATAAGGTTACAATCAGTGAGTGTGCATGTGTGTTACAGTACGCACAGACAGTTTTTGAGGGACTTAAGGCATATACAACAGAGGATGGTCATGTTGTCTGCTTTAGACCTGATTTAAATGCATCACGTTTAAAGGATTCTGCTGCAAGACTTGAGATGCCAACAATTCCTGAAGATAAATTTATAGATGCCGTTGTTAAAACTGTAGAAGCCAATATTGATTATGTACCACCATATGGTTCAGGTGCAACATTATACATAAGACCATATATGTTCGGTAGCGATGCTGTTATCGGTGTTAAGCCTGCTAATGAATATCAGTTCAGAGTATTCTGTACACCTGTTGGTCCTTACTTTAAAGGTGGTGCTAAGCCAATTACTATTCGTGTAAGTGATTTTGACCGTGCCGCTCCTCATGGTACAGGTCATATCAAGGCAGGTCTTAACTATGCTATGAGTCTTCATGCAATAGTAGATGCTCATAATCAGGGATATGATGAGAATATGTATCTTGATGCAGCTACACGTACAAAGGTTGAAGAAACAGGTGGAGCAAACTTTATCTTTGTTACTAAGGACAATAAAGTTGTTACTCCTAAGTCAAGCAGTATTCTTCCATCAATCACACGTCGTTCACTCATTTATGTAGCTGAGCATTATCTTGGTCTTGAAGTTGAAGAAAGAGAAGTATACTTTGATGAAGTTAAGAACTTTGCAGAGTGTGGTCTTTGCGGAACAGCAGCAGTTATCTCTCCTGTTGGAAAAATAGTAGATCATGGCAAAGAAATCTGCTTCCCAAGTGGAATGGAAGAGATGGGACCTATTACTAAGAAGCTTTATGATACACTTACAGGTATCCAGATGGGCCACATTGAAGCTCCTGAAGGATGGATTAAGGTTATCAAATAGTGAATAGAAATATTAATATATTAATGCATAAAAATCCGGTTTAATTTTTGGTTAAACCGGATTTTGCAATATAATAATTTGCATTATATTTTACAGCCCATCTACCATCTTAAGAAGAAGAAGTTTATCGCCTTTTTTTACATTATCATTTTTAAGGTTATTTAATTCCATAATACTTTCAATAGTAGTGCTGTATTCTTTTGCAATATCCCAGAGATTGCCATCTTTTTCAGCAATAAAACCAACCATGCCCGGCATATCGTGAAGCCTTTTAAGATCAAGTGGTGATTCTGTGATAGAAGATATTACAGAGGTGTTCTGATTGGTAAATACTATAGCGCAAACAGAAAGTGAGACCTTTGCTTCGGCTTCCCTGCCATCTGTCATTATTACATTAATCTGGTTTATGTCTGTCTGAAGTTCATAAGAATCATCAGGGGATATACCTTTTATCTCTATCACATGGCTGAATGGGATTACTCCTTTTGCAAGGTTTAGTGGTTTATTGTCATTCTCAGTTATATAAAGTATATCAAGTTCTATAACGCCTTCAATCTGTATTCCATTTTCGATAATTGTCTGCTCGTCAATCTGTATACGTCCATTTGAACTGCATAATTGAAGTACGTCATCATTATCTGATATCTTTACAGTGTCTGACACACGCAGCGTACTCTGGTTTTTAACCAGTAATTTTTCAGATAAAACATTTTCACGCGTGAGTTTCAGATCGCAGGCTGTTGAATACGCATCATCAAGAATACTAAGTCGGTTATCCTCATAAAATCTCATTTCAAGTTTAAGAAGAAGCTCAAGATCCATAAGACGTATCTCACCGTCATCATCAGGTTTCGGTTCTATTTGAAATGTTCCGGTGGTTATCTCTATGTCAGGAATGAAATTTTCATTACATCCGCTGCAGTTTACAATTCCGTCAAATGGTATCTCGCTTTCAAGGTATTCAAGTCTTCGTTCTTCATCATCCGGTATATATAAAAGAAAGAGATGAACATCACCTATAATTCGTATCCCGTCTTCTATAATTTTGGTCTGAAGGTTTTGCGGATTCATTTCATAATAAAGAACGGTGTCAATGGAAGGCTTTCCTTTTGGGATTGAAACTTCATCATTTATGCGGAATATATCTTTTTTATGAAGTGCAAGCTGGGTGAAAGATATATCACGAAACTTTTTATGTAATCCTTCCGGAGCTGCAATATTATCCATGTCAGCTCTTGCCGCGTCTTCCGCTACTATATCCGTACCGATTAAATTCTGGCTTTGTATCATCTGGCAGCAGTGAAGACTTACGATTGAGCTTATACTTATTTTACGGGAATTAATCAGATTCGCCTGACAGTCCTCAAGTTCATAATGGCATGATATATTATCAGAAGTTGAAAGATTATCCATATTTATATTCTCTTCAAATGGAATCTGCCCCTTAAGATTATGTATTGGCCTTATATCTTCATTTGTCTGGTAAAGCATAGAAAAAATAAGTGCACCCTTAATAAGTACCCTGTCCTCAGATGGGACAATATCATTTATCAGAATACTTCCCTGCGTCTTGATAATCGTTTCTATATCCGGTTTGGTATCAGGTACATTCATATCATCTTCAAGAGTAATCTGAATGTCACTTTTACAGTTGAGATGATTAGTGTAAATACTGTGAGTTGTAAGTTCCATATTCTCCTCCTTCTTTAATCATTAATGTTCACTCTAATAAAAAGATATGTTTTAAATGGGGATTTATGACAAACGGTATGAAGTTTTAGTTTTTAGGTGTTTAATATGTACAGGCTGGAAAAATTATGGACAATTTTAGTAAAAAATGGTATAATAAACGAAGGTTTTAATGACGTGAACGGATTTACTGGCTTTAAAGAATTGACCTGTTTTAGCTGATGGAGATATTAAACGGATAGGTATGATATGGGGGTTAAACTATAACAAAGTAACGGAGGAGAAAAGTATGCAGAAAACTATGGAGAAAAATAACAGCAAGCATGGAGTGTCTTTGGCAACTAGAATACTTGCAGGTGGTTTGGCACCAATTATATTAATGGCAGTCTCACTGACAGTTATTTCTACGAACAGTGTAAGAAGTGGTGTGAAAAGCGAGGCATTCGATACGCTGTCTTCTGTAGCGACAAGTGTAAATGCCGGTTATAATGCTATAGATAGTGGAGATTATACCGTATCGGGTGATAATCTTATGAAGGGTAATACTAATATAACGGAAGCTACAGATATAATTGACAGCTTCAAGGAAGGTAATGATTTAGAGATAACAATATTTTATGGGGATGTGTGTTACGCTACAACACTTAAGAGTACAGAGGATTCAAAGCGTATCGTAGGCACAAAGGCATCTGATGGGATATTAACTGAGGTGTTAAAGGGTCAAATTGTTACTGATGATTCGCTTGCAATCGATGGAAAGAATTATTATGCAAGTTATTCGCCACTTAAAAACAGTGATGGAAGTATAGTAGGTATGGTATTTACAGGAAAGCCAAGTGAAGATGTAAATAAATATATTAATCAAAAGACAATGATTGTTGTATCTGCAAGTATTATTATCACCATTATTGCTATTGTGATAATAATGCTTGTTACGATTAGCATTAAACGTGCAATAAAGGCGGCAGAGAAAGATGTCAAAGAGCTTGCTTCGGGAAAACTCAATATAGAAATTGATAAAAAGTCTTCAGGAAGATCTGATGAGCTTGGAGATATGGTAAGAAGTATAGAGTTACTTAAGAATGAACTTGTAGATGTAACGTCAAATATAAAGAAATCATCCGGCGTACTCGGCGATGCAGGAAAGGAATTAAGCGATACTGCGTCACAGACAAGTGCAACAGCAGATGAAATTAGTACAGCCGTAGAGGATATTTCAAAAGGAGCTGTTTCACAGGCAGAAGAGATAGAAAATGCATCAAATGCCATTGATAATATGGGCAGGGTTATTGAGAATATAGTTAATTCTGTTGCTGCTCTTGACAGAATGTCAGTAGATATGAAGAAAACAAGCGATAAAGCCTCTACTATAATGAATGAACTTAGTACGTCTAATGATCGTACTATGGATGCAATTGATAGAATAAGTACTCAGATTACTGCAACTAATGACTCCGCTTTGAAGATAAGCGAAGCAATTCAGATAATAACAGGTATTGCAGAGGAAACAAACCTTCTTTCTCTTAATGCTTCAATCGAGGCTGCAAGAGCAGGTGAGCAGGGAAAAGGATTTGCGGTTGTTGCTAATCAGATACAGAAGCTTGCAGAACAGTCTAATGAATCAGCACTCAAGATTGCCGAGACAGTTACAGCACTTATGGAGGACTCAGAAAATACTGTAGTTGTAATGGGTGAAGTTAAGGAAATCGTTGATGAGCAGAAAGATAAGCTTGAACTTACAAAGAAGCAGTTCAATTTTGTACATAAAGGAATTGAGGATTCAAGAAGTGAAACAGAGTTGATTAAGGAGCAGACTGAAATATGTGACAATGGCCGTAAGAAAGTTGTTGATGTTATTTCAAATCTTTCCGCTATTTCAGAGGAAAATGCAGCTTCAACACAGGAGACCACAGCTTCTATGCAGGAATTAAATGCTACAATCAATCTTTTGGCAGAATCTTCAAGCGATCTTCTTGATTTATCAGAAGACCTGAAAAAGCATGTAAATTTCTTTCATGTATAAAAGCAGGAAATGACATTATGAAAAAAACAATTGATAGTGAAAAGAAAGAGTTGGAAGTAACATATGTTAATAACATTTCAGTAGAAGATTATAATGCTCTCAGGAAATCGGTTAACTGGATTAACGTAACAGAGAAAAGGGCATCAATCGCATTAAAGAATTCGTTTTATATATGCGTGGCTGTATGTGACGATAAGCCGGTAGGTATGGCAAGAATCGTAAGTGATGGCGGCTATACATATTTTATAACAGACGTAATTGTTAATCCTGAATTTCAGGGAAACCATATAGGTGTTGAGCTTATAAGAAGAGTTCTTGATTACATCAAAAAAGATGTTATGGACGGAGAAACTGTCATGGTTAGTCTTATGGCTGCTTATGAAAGAGAAAGCTTTTATGAGAAATTCGGATTCCATACAAGACCTTTTGGCAATCATGGACCGGGAATGTCGATGTGGGTATCAAGAGATATAACAGGGAATGTGATTACGTTGTAATCACGATATTACACACATTGCTTTGAAGATTAAGTTTATTAGTTGAAGGGTATGAAATTAATATATAAATAAAAACAGCAGCGTTTTTGCTGCTGTTTTTATTTTAAGATCTATTTTTGTTTTATAGAATAAATATGTTTTTAATTACAGGGAAAAACAGGATTATATAAATTTGTTTAGACTGGCATCATATTTGTAGTCGATGCTTGCAAGCTTTTCGCTTATCTGTTTGGCATCGAGATTGTTTGATTTACAGAAGTCCGTAAGAGATGGATAAAAATCTCTTAACTGTGTATTTACAAAACTTAATAACATCATAGGATCTTTTGGTATACTCATTTGTTTCCTCCATTTTTATTTTGTCGCCTGCTTAATAAGTCCCACAATCTTTTCGATAGAATTATTCAGCTGGCTTCGTTCCATTGCTTTAATATATTTTACACTGTCTTTATCTGCTTTATTCACTGCTTCAAGAAGTTTATCGTCAGTTATTTCATTTTCCTGAATAACTATACTGTAACCCTGCTTCTCAAATGATGCAGCATTTAAAATCTGATCCCCGCGGCTTGCCTCTGCTGAAAGTGGAATAAGGATATTTGGCTTACGTAGAGCAAGTATTTCACATATGGCATTGGCTCCGGCTCTTGATATGATAAGATCTGCGGCTGCCATAAGATCAGGAAGCTCATCCTGAATGTATTCATACTGTACATATCCTTTAGTATTGAGAAGACTTTTATCAGTCTTACCCTTTCCGCAAAGGTGAATAACCTGATATTTTTCAAGAAGAGTAGGAAGTATGGAACGGACTGCGTTGTTGACAGCAACTGCTCCGAGGCTTCCTCCTATTATTAAGATAACCGGTTTGCTATTATCAAATCCACAGAACCTAAGACCTTTTTCTTTATCTCCATGGAAAAGCTCTTCCCTTATAGGTGAACCTGTAAGGACAGCCTTTTGAGCAGGGATATGTTTCATTGTCTCAGGGAAGTTTGTGCAGACACGCGTTGCACAAGGGATACATATCTTATTGGCAAGTCCGGGTGTCATATCTGATTCGTGTATAATGCATGGAATCTTACGTGTCTTAGCAGCAACTACTACCGGTACGGAAACGAAGCCGCCCTTTGAAAATACGACATCAGGCTTGATTTTACCGAGAAGATGACGAGCCTGTGCAAATCCCTTAATTACTTTGAATGGATCACTCAGATTCTTTATATCAATATATCTTCTTAACTTTCCACTTGATATTCCGTAGTATGGGATACCGAGTCTTTCTATAAGTTTCTTTTCAATGCCGTCATAAGAACCGATGTAATGAACGTCATATCCGGCTTTCTTAAGCTCTGGTATAAGTGCGATGTTTGGTGTAACATGGCCGGCTGTTCCTCCTCCGGTGAGGACTATCTTTTTCATGATATGTATACTCCTTTCAAGCTCAATGTGATTAGGGCGTTATCCTGCCACCCTGTTCTCATTATTAAAAACATTAATTGTATTGCCTTATTTTAAATATATTATTCATGACTTTTTTAATACATTTATTTTAAGCGTAACTATTATAATACAAAAGACTAAAAAAGTAAAAGAAATTTAAACGTTATCTACGTCTATCTACATAATTTTAAGGAGTAAGAGATTAATGTAATATCTTGAAAGTCCTATTCATAGAATGTAAAAAACATTCTATGAGGAGAGTTTTTTAGTGGAAAAGCTGACATATAGAAAGCATTATATTAATAGTATAAGTGATAACGGACTTGAAGAAAGGGCTGTACAGCTTGCGCAGTATATGGTAGAGCATGAAGCTACTGTCAGACAAACGGCTGCCGTATTTGGTGTTTCCAAATCAACAGTACATAAAGACCTGACAGAAAGATTACTTAACATTAATCCGGCGCTTGCTGCAGAAGCAAGGAAGGTGCTTGATATCAATAAGTCCGAACGTCATATAAGAGGAGGGATGGCAACAAGGGAAAAGTATCTTCACCAGCATTAAAGTTACCTGCAATCAGACGTAACAGTTCAGCCATATAAAATTTTTTTATTGAAAAATAAAAAATCAAATATTATACTTATATAGAACAAATAGAAGTGAGGTTAAGATACGTATGAAAGACAAAACAGTTGAAGTATTTGAAAAAGCGTCGATACCCAAGGCGGTATTTTTAAACATAATACCATCAGTTATAAGTATGCTGATGGTATTAGTTTATAATCTGGCTGATACATTTTTTATAGGTCAGACAAAAAATGCATACATGGTAGCAGCCGTATCACTTGGAACACCGGCCTTTCTTTTTTTTATGGCAATAGGTATGCTTTTTGGTATCGGAGGAACATCCCTTATATCAAGAATGCTTGGTGAAAAGAGAAGAGAAGATGCGAAACATGCATGTGCATTCTGCTTTTGGACAGGCACAGCTATAGGAATTATTGGTCTTCTTGCAATAATCATCTTTATAGACCCTGTTGCAAAGCTCGTAGGTGCGACACCTGCTACAATGGAGTATGTAAAGCAGTATTTACTAATAGTTGCATTCGGTATCCCGTTTCTTATTATAGGTAATATGTTTTCATCTATTATTAGAGCAGAGGGTAAGGCTAATTTGGCGATGTTCGGAATGATTTTAGGTAATCTGACCAATATAATTCTTGATCCCATTATGATACTTGGATTTGGATGGAATGTAGCCGGTGCAGCTATAGCTACTGTTATAGGAAATGTATTTAGTGCAGTTTTCTATATAGCTCATTTTCTTGGAAAGAATACAATTCTTACAATCAGTCCCAAAATGTATAAGGTGTCCGGTGGCATAGCAGCGGGAGTTCTTTCGATAGGAATACCTGCCGCACTCAATAATCTGCTCATGAGCACATCCAATATAGTGGTGAATAATCTTATGACTAAATATGGGGACATGGCTGTAGCAGGTCTTGGCGTGTCTATAAAGGTCAATATGGTAGCTGTCATGCTTCTTATCGGACTTGGAACGGGTATCCAGCCGCTTCTTGGTTACTGCTATGGAGCCGGTAACAAAAAGAGGTTTACCGGAGTGTTAAAATTCTCTCTTATATTAGCTATAGGACTCAGTGCAATAATGACAGTCATATGTTATGCCGGGGCGGGACCTATGGTAAGTGCATTTCTAGAACAGAAGGATGCATATGTTTACGGTATGAGATTTGCAAGAACACTTATTATATCAGCACCTGTACTTGGAGTTTTATTTGTAATGATCAATACGATACAGGCAATGGGAGCAGCTCTTCCATCACTTATATTATCAATAAGCCGTCAGGGACTCATCTATATACCTGTGTTATTTACATTTAATGCATTATTTAATAAGCCCGAGATGCTTGTAATAGCACAGCCGGTTACTGATTATGTGGCATCGGTTCTTTCAATAATTCTTGCAATAATATCATTCAGGAGGTTATTTTCAAATAAGAAAACTGAGAAAAACTGAGAAATACATTTGGCAGAATCATAATTATATTGAACTGTAACGAATAATAAAAAATGGAAGCAAAAAACACGTCGGTTTCTGACCGGCGTGTTTTGAATTTATATGTCTGAACTGTTACGTAACAGATAACAAGCAAGCTTGAATCCTGTCTGTTATTTATATGTCTGAACTGTTACTATAAAAGTAAATTTAGTCGTTGACAAATTGAAAGTTTAATGATATCATGAAAAATGCACTATTGTGGCTGACTATACTATGTTGTTTGTACAAGATAAATTATAGCATATTTAACAAAAAAAAGAAAGTGTTTGTTTTTTTGTTACAGTTCGCCGGCAGGTTTTATGAATTTATGAATTGTTAGGCGGGAACTGTAATAATTGTATGAGCTGTAACAATTTGTATCGGTCACAAAATACTCTAAAAAATTAAGGAGTGAAACGTCGATGGAGAAGAACAGGATGCATCCGGTAAAAGTAGGTAATGGTGTAAGAATGAGTTTTGCTCATCAGCAGGAAGTACTTGAGATGCCAAATCTTATAGAAGTACAGACTAATTCTTACAAGTGGTTCTTAGAAGAAGGACTGAAAGAAGTGTTCCGTGATATTTCCCCAATTACTGATTTTGGTGGTCATTTAAGTCTTGAATTTGTAGATTTTGAGCTTTGCAGGGATGAGACAAAGTATGACATTGATCAGTGTAAGGAAAGAGATGCAACATATGCCGCACCATTAAAGGTAAAGGTAAGATTGCATAATAAGGAAACTGAAGAAATTAAAGAGCATGAAATCTTCATGGGAGATCTGCCGCTGATGACTGCAACAGGTACCTTTGTAATCAACGGTGCTGAACGTGTTATCGTAAGTCAGTTAGTTCGTTCACCTGGTATTTATTATGCAATTGGTCATGATAAAATAGGTAAAGAGCTTTATTCGGCTACAGTAATACCTAATCGTGGTGCATGGCTTGAATACGAAACTGATTCCAACGATGTATTTTATGTCCGTGTAGATAGAAATAGAAAAGTGCCTATCACTGTATTCTTAAGAGCTCTTGGTCTTGGAACTAATGAGCAGATTAAAGAAGTGTTCGGTGATGAGCCAAAGATTTTGGCAAGTATTGAAAAGGATACTACAGAGAATTACCAGGATGGTCTTCTTGAATTATATAAAAAGCTCCGTCCGGGTGAGCCATTGTCGGTAGACAGTGCAGAAAATCTTCTCAATGGTATGTTCTTTGATCCTAAGAGATATGATCTTGCTAAGGTCGGAAGATATAAATTCAATAAGAAATTACATTTAAAGAATCGTATTACAGGCTTTAAACTTGCTGAGGATACAGTAAATCCTGCAACAGGTGAAGTTTATGAAGCAGGTACAGTTATTACAGAGGAAATTGCAACTGAAATCCAGAATGCAGGTATTCCATACGTAATGATTGAGACTGAGGAAAGAGTTGTTAAGGTTCTTTCTAACATGATGGTAGATTTAACAACATATCTTCCTGATGTAGATCCAAAGAGCATCGGTGTAACAGAGAGTGTTTACTACCCATTATTAAAGCAGATTCTTGATGAGAATGATGATATAGAAGAAATAAAAGAGCTTATTCAGTTTAATATATCTGAACTTGTTCCAAAGCATATTACAAAAGAAGATATATTCGCTTCTATTAACTACAATATGCATATTGAGTATGGAATTGGTACAGAAGATGATATCGATCATCTTGGTAACAGACGTATTCGTGCTGTTGGTGAACTTTTACAGAACCAGTACCGTATCGGTCTTTCAAGAATGGAAAGAGTTGTACGTGAGAGAATGTCAACACAGGATATCACAACTATAACAGCTCAGTCACTTATCAATATCAAACCGGTTACGGCAGCAGTTAAGGAATTCTTCGGAAGTTCACAGCTTTCACAGTTCATGGATCAGAATAACCCTCTTAGTGAATTAACACATAAGAGACGTTTATCTGCACTTGGACCTGGTGGTCTTTCCAGAGATAGAGCCGGATTCGAGGTTCGAGACGTACACTATACACATTATGGCCGTATGTGTCCTGTAGAGACTCCTGAAGGACCAAATATCGGTCTTATCAACTCACTTGCATCATATGCAAGAATCAATGAGTATGGTTTCATAGAGGCTCCATATCGTAAGCTTGATAAGACAGATCCATCTAATCCTATAGTTACAGACGAAGTTGTATATCTTTCTGCTGATGAAGAAGATAAGTACATCGTTGCACAGGCGAATGAGGAACTTGATGAAGAAGGTCATTTTGTAAAAAATAATGTATCAGGTCGTTTCCGTGAAGAGACATCTGAGTTTGAAAAGAGCAAGGTTGATCTTATGGACGTATCTCCAAAGATGGTATTCTCTGTAGCTACAGCCATGATTCCTTTCCTTGAGAACGATGATGCTAACCGTGCCCTCATGGGATCTAACATGCAGCGTCAGGCTGTTCCTCTTCTTATAACAGAAGCTCCTGCTGTTGGTACAGGTATGGAGATGAAGGCTGCAGTTGACTCGGGTAACTGTGTAGTTGCAGAAGAAGATGGTGTTATTGAACGTTCGGCTTCAAATGAAATTATAGTTAAGTCTACAACGGGAGAAAAACACAGATATAAGCTTGCTAAGTTCCAGCGTAGTAACCAGGGTACAAGTATGAACCAGAAGCCTATAGTAGTTAAGGGCGAAGAGGTTAAGAAAGGCCAGGTTATCGCTGACGGACCATCAACATGTGGTGGTGAGATAGCTCTTGGTAAAAACCCTCTTATCGGTTTCATGACATGGGAAGGTTACAACTACGAGGATGCTGTTCTTCTTAGTGAAAGACTTGTAAAAGAAGATGTTTATACATCTGTTCATATAAATGAGTACGAAGCAGAAGCCAGAGATACAAAGCTTGGTGCGGAAGAGATAACACGTGATGTACCGGGTGTAGGTGATGATGCGCTTAAAGATCTCGATGAGAGAGGTATTATCCGTATCGGTGCTGAGGTTCGTGCAGGAGATATTCTTGTAGGTAAAGTTACTCCAAAGGGAGAGACAGAGCTTACTGCCGAGGAAAGACTTCTTCGTGCAATCTTCGGTGAGAAGGCACGTGAAGTAAGAGATACATCTCTTAAGGTTCCTCATGGTGAATTTGGTATCATCGTAGATGCTAAAGTATTTACAAGAGAAAATGGTGATGAACTTCCACCGGGAGTTAACGAATCAGTTCGTATATATATTGCTCAGAAGCGTAAGATTCAGGTCGGTGATAAGATGGCCGGTCGTCATGGTAACAAGGGTGTAGTTTCAAGAGTTCTTCCTGTAGAAGACATGCCATTCCTTCCAAATGGCCGTCCTCTTGATATCGTGCTTAACCCACTGGGCGTGCCTTCCCGAATGAATATAGGTCAGGTCCTTGAAATCCATCTTAGTCTTGCTGCAAAAGCACTTGGATTCAATGTCGCTACTCCTGTATTTGACGGAGCTAACGAGCAGGATATCATGGATACACTTGAGCTTGCCAATGATTACGTAAACACACCTCTTGATGCAGCAGAGCTTGAAGAGGAGCGTGCTAAGGCAGAAGCTGAGAACGATGAAAATGAGATAGAGCGTCTCAAAGACATGGTTCCATTTACAGAAAAATACAAAGATAAACTTGATCCTGAGGTTATGGAGTATCTTGTTAAAAATGAAGATTACCGTAAAGAATGGAAGGGTGTTCCTATAAATCGTGATGGTAAGGTTCGTCTTCGTGACGGTCGTACAGGTGAGTACTTCGATGGTGCAGTTACTATTGGTTTCATGCATTACCTTAAGCTCCATCATCTTGTTGATGATAAGATCCATGCACGTTCAACAGGTCCATACTCATTAGTTACACAGCAGCCACTGGGTGGTAAAGCTCAGTTCGGTGGACAGCGTTTCGGTGAAATGGAAGTTTGGGCACTGGAGGCTTATGGTGCTGCTTACACACTTCAGGAAATTCTTACTGTCAAGTCTGATGATGTAATAGGTCGTGTTAAGACATACGAAGCTATCATCAAGGGTGATAATATTTCAGAGCCGGGACTTCCTGAATCATTTAAGGTACTTCTTAAAGAGTTACAGGCACTTGCACTTGATGTTACAGTGCTTGATGACAAGGGCAACGAAGTTAATCTTGGCGAAGAAGTAGATGAAAGCGATAACGAAGAAATCAGACCACTTATTGATGGCTATGACAACTTTGCTTTTGGCGAGAATGAGTCTTTTGAAGCAGCAGGATTTACAGAAGGAACTGCTGAAGAACTTGAAGAAGCGTCATTCGATGCATTTGAAGACTAAGATTTTGCAGCCCGTAAGGGCAGATGGAGGTTACTATGACAGAGACTAAAAAGGAAGAGAAGCACATCACTTATGATGCGATTAAAATCGGTCTTGCTTCACCGGAAAAAATCAGAGAGTGGTCTCATGGTGAAGTAAAAAAGCCGGAGACAATTAATTATAGAACCTTAAAACCCGAAAAGGATGGTCTATTCTGAGATAAAATATTCGGACCAAGCAAAGACTGGGAATGTCATAGTGGTAAATATAAAAAGATTCGCTATAAGGGTGTAGTTTGTGATCGATGCGGCGTTGAGGTTACAAAATCAAGTGTACGTCGTGAGCGTATGGGACATATCGAACTTGCAGCTCCTGTATCACATATCTGGTATTTTAAAGGTATACCAAGCCGTATGGGACTTATACTTGATGTGTCACCTAGAAATCTTGAAAAGGTACTTTACTTTGCATCATATATTGTACTCGAAACACAGGATGGTACAGGATTACAGCAGAAGCAGGTATTGTCTGAGGCTGAATATCAGGAAGCAAAGAGTAAATACGGTGATGCTTTCCGTGCAGGAATGGGTGCAGAGTCAATCATGGAATTACTCATGAGCATTGACCTTGATGAAGAATCAGCAACATTAAAAGAAGAACTTAACGGAGCATCAGGTCAGAAACGTGCCCGTATAATAAAGAGACTGGAAGTAATCGAAGCATTCCGTGAGTCAGGCAATAAACCTGAATGGATGATTCTTACGGTTATTCCGGTTATACCACCTGATTTACGTCCTATGGTACAGCTTGATGGTGGACGTTTTGCAACATCAGATATGAACGATTTATATCGTCGTATAATAAATAGAAATAACCGTCTTAAGAGACTCCTTGAGTTAGGTGCACCTGATATCATCGTTCGTAATGAAAAACGTATGCTTCAGGAAGCGGTAGATGCTCTTATCGATAATGGTCGTCGTGGACGTCCTGTTACTGGTCCTGGTAACAGACCTCTCAAGTCACTTTCAGATATGTTGAAAGGTAAGCAGGGACGTTTCCGTCAGAACCTTCTTGGTAAGCGTGTTGACTACTCAGGTCGTTCCGTTATCGTAGTAGGTCCGGAACTTAAGATTTACCAGTGTGGTCTTCCTAAGGAAATGGCAATTGAGCTCTTTAAGCCATTCGTTATGAAAGAACTTGTTGCAGACGGAACTGCACATAATATCAAACAGGCTAAGAAGATGGTTGAGAAGCTTCAGCCGGAAGTATGGGATGTACTTGAAGAAGTTATTCGTGAGCATCCTGTAATGCTTAACCGTGCCCCTACACTTCACAGACTTGGTATCCAGGCATTCGAGCCAATACTTGTAGAAGGTAAGGCTATTAAGCTTCATCCGCTTGTATGTACAGCGTTTAATGCTGATTTCGATGGTGACCAGATGGCTGTCCATCTTCCATTGTCGGTAGAAGCACAGGCTGAGTGTCGTTTCTTACTTCTTTCACCTAATAATCTTCTTAAACCTTCGGATGGTGGTGTGGTTGCCGTTCCTTCACAGGATATGGTACTTGGTATCTACTATCTTACACAGGAAAGACCTGGTTCAAAGGGCGAAGGAAAGATATTTAAGAGTGTCAATGAGGCTATAACAGCTTATGAAAATAAGATAATTACACTTCATTCAAGAATAAAAGTCCGCAGATATGGAATTGATGCTGATGGTAATGAGGCTTCAAGAATAATCGAATCAACACTTGGAAGATTTATATTTAACGAAATAATACCTCAGGATCTTGGATTTGTAGATAGAAGCAATCCTGATAATTTCCTTAAACTCGAGATAGATTTCCACGTTGCAAAGAAGCAGCTCAAGCAGATTCTTGAGAAATGTATTAATGCACATGGTGCTACAGGTACAGCAGAAACTATGGATGCTATCAAGGCAATAGGATATAAGTTCTCTACACGTGCTGCCATGACGGTTTCCATTTCAGATATGACAGTGCCAGAAGAAAAGAAAACTATTCTTGCTGATGCAGAAAAGACAACAGAAAACATTGCACGTAAGTTCCGCAGAGGTCTTCTTACAGAAGAAGAAAGATATAAGGCGGTTATCAATACATGGTATGCAGCCGATGATAAACTTACAAAGGCTCTGATGGATGGCCTTGACCGTTATAACAACATCTTCATGATGGCTGATTCCGGTGCTCGTGGTTCCCAGGCTCAGATCAAACAGCTTGCAGGTATGCGTGGTCTTATGGCGGATACATCAGGTCGTACAATC